>JAZSQO010000051.1:0-15914 GCA_045538015.1 Acutalibacteraceae bacterium
GCCGCATACAACGATCTGCTTCTCTCTGGAGGGAGAAATTAACAACATGGCTAACGAAAGCAAAAAAATAAAAGACACCGCCGCGGATAAAAAAGCCGGCCTTCCCGAACTGGGAAAACCGCCCAGAAGCAGGCTGAACATGATTTCCGACGGACTGTCCGTATTCTTCAGAAAAATTTCAGAAAGCATGACCGCCAAAGGTTCTTCCCGCCGGCCGTCAAAGGGACAGAGTTCCCACAAGCGCCGCCTGCCGGTGCGCCGCGCCAATGAACGGTGCCTCAATTCCCACCGCACCGAGGAACCCAAGCGCTACCTGCAAGGCATCGAAGCCGCCGAACTCTTTGAACTCGACGCCCGTGAGCGTGAGATGGCGCAGCGCAGCCACTCCCCGGAACAGAGCGATACCCGCCGCCGTGGATTCTTCTACCGCCACCGCAAGGGACTCATCGCCGCCTGTCTGGTGTTTGCTCTGCTGCTGGGCGGTGTTCAGTACCTGCTTGGGCTGTACACCAAGGAAGAAATCTTCATCACCGACGAAACCCAGGCGGGCAACATCACCATCTCCGACCGTCTTACCATGTCCGACGAACACGCCGAAAAGGTCAAGTATATCCTTATCCTCGGCGTGGACGACAGTTCTCTGCTTACCGACTGCATCTGGATCATGTGCTTCAACAACGAAGCCCATGAGATGAACGTCATGCAGGTTCCCCGTGACACCTATGTGGCCGATGATTCCTATTGGCCGCACAAGATAAACGGCGTTTATTCCAGTCCGAAGTCGGTCAAATGGTGCGAAAGTTGTGAGGTCGCCCCGGGTAAAGACGAGATCGACGGCTCACGCCACAGCGTGTGCGACACCAAACTGGTCAAGAAAAAGGAAAGCAACATCAGTGCCCTCATCCGTGTCATCAATGACCGCCTTGGCCTGCCCATCGACAATTTCGTCATCTTCAATTTCCGCGGCTTTGCCAAGATAATCGACACCATGGGCGGCGTTGATATCCATCTGGATTACACCGTCAAGGACGCTGCCATCCACCTCGAACCCGGTGACCATCACCTCACCGGCTGGCCGGCGGTCGACTTCATGCGCAGCCGCAAGGGCTTTGCCAACGGCGACGTGGGACGAGTGAGCAACCAGCGTATACTCATCGACGCCCTGATGCAGAAGGCTCTCAACATGGACCTTGCCTCCATGCTGGACGTGGTCATCACCTGCGCCAACGCCAACTGTTTCCAGACCGATATGTCTCTGGAGCAGATCAAGGACATCGCCATTGCCGGTCGCCAGATGAGCGTGGAAAAACTCAGCATGGTCACCATGCCCGGCTATGACTATTGGCCCAAGGGCGGTCAGTCCTACTACGTCTGTGACGAAACGGCCACCGCCGAAATGATAAACCAGTATCTGCTGCCCTTCGGTCTGCCCGATGGCAGCATGGCTTCGGCGGATACCATCAACTTCCCCAAGCCGGCCGCGCCCAACGGTCTCCACGGTGACAGCGATCCCGTGACCGAGACCACCGGCCATACAACTACCACCCCGGCACCCACCGTACCCACCGGCGGTGAGAGCGATGTTACAACGCCCACATCCACGACTACGACCGACCCCACAGCACCCACGCAGCCTACCAATCCCACGGAACCCACAGCACCCACCGGAGGCGTGGAGGATCCCACTACAACTACAACTACTACGACCACCACCACTACCACCACGGCAACCACCACTACCACAACCCCGGCACCTACCACCACGACCACCGCTCCTGATATCATTATCATCGAAGGCGGGGAGTCGGGCGGCTCGGTGCTTACCCCTCTCAGCGACCCGAGAGGATAAAGCAAATCAGACCCATTAAATATCAATTCTTAACGAAAGGGATAGTAATATGGAAATGTCTCCGAAAGAACTGGCTATACGCATTGCCAAACTCCTTGACATGAAAAAGGCTCACGAACTGTCGGTCATCGAAGTGACCGAGGTTACCGAACTGGCCGACTTTTTTGTCATCTGCACCGGTAACTCCTCCACTCAGGTGCGCGCCTTTGCCGACGAGGTGGAGTTCAAACTCAAGACCGAGGACGGAGTCACCCCCTATCACATCGAGGGCCACACCACCCGCACATGGATCGCCATGGACTACGGCTGCGTTGTCGTCCACATCTTCGACCCCGAAGCACGTAACTACTACGATCTGGAACGCCTGTGGACTGACGGCACCAAGGTAGATCCCGGCGAATATATCACCGAAAACTGATCGTTGAAAAGAGAATATATAATTTGGAAAGGAAAGATGACTGATGCTTGATATCAGATTTGTCCGTGAAAATCCGGACATCGTAAAGAAAAACATTGAAGCCAAGTTCCAGCAGCACAAACTGCCTCTGGTTGACGAGGTCATCGAACTTGACGCCGAGTACCGCAAAACCCTTCAGGAGGCCGAAAACCTCCGCGCTCACCGCAACCGTCTGTCCAAGCAGATCGGTATGCTCATGGGTCAGGGCAAGAAGGACGAGGCCGAAGAGGTCAAAAAGCAGGTAGGCGCAGCCGCCGACCGCCTGGCCGAACTGGAAAAACTGGAAGGCGAATATGAAGAGAAAATCCGCTCCATCATGATGCGCATTCCCAACATCATCGACCCCTCCGTGCCCATCGGCAAGGACGACAGCGAGAATGTTGAGGTTCAGCGTTTCGGCGAGCCGGTAGTTCCCGATTTCGAGATCCCCTACCACACCGACATCATGGAAAGCCTTGACGGTATCGACCTCGACTCCGCCCGCCGGGTGGCCGGCAACGGCTTCTATTACCTGACCGGTGACATCGCCCGTCTGCACTCCTCCGTCATCAGCTACGCCCGTGACTTCATGATCGACCGCGGCTTTACATACTGTGTGCCGCCCTTCATGATCCGTTCCGACGTGGTCACCGGCGTTATGTCCTTTGAGGAAATGGGCGCCATGATGTACAAGATCGAGGGCGAGGATCTCTACCTGATCGGTACCTCCGAGCACTCCATGATCGGCCGCTACATCGACACCATCATCCCCGAGACCAAGCTGCCCCAGACCCTGACCAGCTATTCTCCCTGCTGCCGCAAGGAGAAGGGCGCCCACGGCATCGAGGAGCGCGGCGTCTACCGCATCCATCAGTTTGAGAAGCAGGAAATGATCGTCATCTGCAAGCCCGAGGAGAGCCCCATGTGGTTTGACAAGCTCTGGCAGAACACCGTTGATCTCTTCCGCTCTCTGGATATTCCCGTGCGCACCCTCGAGTGCTGCTCCGGCGACCTTGCCGACCTCAAGGTCAAGAGCGTCGACGTTGAGGCATGGTCTCCCCGCCAGCAGAAGTACTTCGAGGTAGGCAGCTGCTCCAACCTTGGCGAGGCTCAGGCCCGCCGCCTGAAGATCCGCGTCAACGGCGAGAACGGCAAGAAGTACCTGCCCCACACCCTGAACAACACCGTCGTTGCTCCTCCCAGAATGCTCATCGCCTTCCTTGAGAACAACATGAACGCCGACGGCTCCATCCGCATCCCCGAGGCTCTGCAGCCCTATATGCACTGCGAGGTCATCAATAAGAAGTAATAAGAAACGAGTTGAAAAATTATGAAATCATATGATTTTACCTCTATAGAAAAGAAATGGCAGGACATATGGGAGGAGAAGGGCGTCTTCCACGCCACCACCGACTATTCCAAGCCTAAGTTCTACGCTCTGGTCGAGTTTCCCTATCCCTCGGGAGCCGGCCTCCATGTGGGACATCCCCGTTCCTACACCGCCCTTGACATCGTCTCCCGCAAAAAGAGACTGCAGGGATACAATGTTCTCTATCCCATGGGCTGGGACGCCTTCGGCCTGCCCACCGAGAACTTCGCCATCAAGAACCACATCCATCCGGCCAAGGTCACCGAGCAGAACGTTGCCCGCTTCAAGAGCCAGCTGAGAATGCTGGGTCTGTCCTTCGACTGGAGCCGCGAGATCAACACCACCGATCCCAAGTACTACAAGTGGACCCAGTGGATCTTCCTCAAGCTCTTTGAAAAGGGTCTTGCATATAAAAAAGAAATGGCCGTCAACTGGTGCACCTCCTGCAAGTGCGTGCTTGCCAACGAGGAGGTCGTCAACGGCGTGTGCGAGCGCTGCGGCAGCGAGGTCGTGCGCAAGGTCAAGAGCCAGTGGATGCTCAAGATCACCGAATACGCCCAGCGTCTGATCGACGATCTGGATCGAGACGAACTGGACTACATCGAGCGCGTAAAGATCCAGCAGAAGAACTGGATCGGCCGCTCCACCGGCGCCGAGGTGGACTTCGACACCACCACCGGTGACAAGCTCACCGTCTACACCACCCGTCCCGACACCCTCTTCGGCGCCACCTACATGGTCATCAGCCCGGAGCATCCCGTGCTGGAGAAGTGGGAAGGCATCATCAAGAACATGGACGAGGTCAGAAAGTACCAGGCCGAGGCCTCCCGCAAGTCTGACTTTGAGCGCACCGAGATGGCCAAGGACAAGACCGGTGTGCGTCTGGACGGCGTGACCGCCATCAATCCCACCAACGGCCGCGAGATCCCCATCTTCATCTCCGACTATGTACTTATCTCCTACGGCACCGGCGCCATCATGGCCGTTCCCGCCCACGATACCCGTGACTGGGAGTTTGCCAAGAAGTTCAACCTGCCCATCATCGAGGTGGTCAAGGGCGGCGACGTGGAGAAGGAAGCCTTCACCGACTGCGAGACCGGCATCATGGTCAACTCCGACTTCCTCAACGGCCTGTCTGTTGAAGAGGCCAAGGTAAAGATCACCGAATTCCTCACCGAGCAGGGAAGAGGCCACCAGAAGGACAACTACAAGCTGCGTGACTGGGTGTTCTCCCGTCAGCGCTACTGGGGCGAGCCCATTCCTCTGGTGTGGTGCGAAAAGTGCGGCTGGGTACCTCTGCCCGAGGATCAGCTGCCCCTGACTCTGCCCGATGTTGACTCCTACGAGCCCACCGACAACGGCGAGTCTCCTCTGGCCAAGATGACCGACTGGGTCAACACCACCTGCCCCAAGTGCGGCGGCCCCGCCCGTCGTGAGACCGACACCATGCCCCAGTGGGCCGGTTCCTCCTGGTACTTCCTGCGCTACTGCGATCCCCACAACGACGAGGCTCTGGCCTCCAAGGAAGCCCTTGAGTACTGGACTCCCATCGACTGGTCCAACGGCGGCATGGAGCACCCCACCCTGCACCTGCTCTACAGCCGCTTCTGGCATAAATTCCTCTACGACATCGGCGTTGTTCCCACCTGCGAGCCCTATGCCAAGCGCACCTCCCACGGCATGATCCTGGGCGAGGACAACCAGAAGATGTCCAAGTCCCGCGGCAACGTTGTCAATCCCGACGAGATCGTCAGCACCTACGGCGCCGACACCATGCGTATGTATGAAATGTTCATCGGCGACTTTGAGAAGGCCGCTCCCTGGTCCTCCAGCTCCATCAAGGGCTGCAAGCGCCTCCTTGACCGCACATGGGCACTCTTCGGCAAGCTGACCAAGGGCGACGCCATCCGTCCCGAGCTGGAAGGCGCCTTCCACAAGACCATCAAGAAGGTCGGCGACGACATCGACAACCTCAAGTTCAACACCGCCATCGCCGCTCTCATGGCTCTCATCAACGACATCGAGGCCACCGGCAGCATCAACCGCGCCGAGTTCAAGGTGTTCATGAAGCTGCTCAATCCCTTCGCTCCCCATATCACCGAGGAGCTGTGGCGCAAGGCCCACTGCGGCAAGATGATCGCCGAGCAGAAGTGGCCGGAGTACGACGAGAGCAAGTGCGTCGAGGCCACCGTTGAGATCGCTGTGCAGATCAACGGCAAGGTTCGCGCCCGCCTGACCGTTCCCGCCGACATCGCCGCTCCCGACGCTATCGCCGCCGCCAAGGCCGATGCCAACTGCGTGACCTACATCGAAGGCAAGCAGATCGTCAAGGAGATCTATGTCCCCGGCCGTCTGGTCAATATCGTTGTAAAATAAAATTATCACTGCCACCGGCGCTTTGCCCATGTGAGCGAAGCGCCGGCGGTCGTTTATCCGATGAAAGTGAGGTGACGGAATGAGCACCGTGAATACACGCCCCAACATGATGTCCATTGATGTTGAGGACTGGTTTCAGGTGGAGAATCTGAAGTCGGTCATTCAGCGCCGGTGGGACGACAAGGAGCTTCGGGTGGAGGCCAACACCGAAAGGATCCTCGCGGTTCTGGAGGAAGCAGACACCAAGGCTACCTTTTTTACCCTCGGCTGGATAGCCGAACGAGCGCCGGCTCTTGTGCGCAAAATAGCCCAGATGGGTCACGAGGTGGCCTGCCACGGCTACGGCCACGAGCTTATATACGACATCGGCGTGGACGCCTTCCGGGAGGATATCCGCCGCTCCAGAGCCATTCTGGAGGACATCACCGGCCAGCCGGTGGTGGGCTACCGCGCTCCCAGCTTCTCCATCACCGATCAGGCGCTGGAGGTGCTGGCCGAGGAGGGCTTTCTCTACGACAGCAGCTATTTTGACTTCGGTGCCCACGAGCGCTACGGCAAGCTGAATACCCCTCGCCAAAAGACCGAGGGCAGCTGCCTCGAGCGATACGACTGCGGCCTCTGGGAGATCCCCATGGCCACGGTCAGAATGATGGGCAAACAGCTGCCCATCAGCGGCGGCGGATATTTCCGCCTGCTGCCCTACAGCGTATACAAAATGCTCTACGCCAAGGCGGCAGAGCAGCTGGGCAATGTCGTGTTCTATCTCCATCCATGGGAATGCGATCCCGGCCAGCCCCGGGTAAAGGGCATCAGTGCCGGTCACAGCTTCCGGCACTACATCAATCTTTCCCGCACCGAAGGCCGGCTGCGCAGGCTGGTCAGTGACTTTGAATTTACATCCATCAAGGATTACATAGAGAAAAACGCGGAGAAATAATAAAGGAGCTACCGCCATGAAAACCATCATATTCACTCAGGAAGACAGCTTTTTTATCCCGCGCAATATCGCGAAGGTTATCGCCAAACACGAGGTGTGCGCCATCGTGAACAACGACCACAAGTCCTCGCTGATGAACCGGCCCATGGACTTTGTCAAATGGTTCGGCTGGTGGCAGACCTTCAAAATGGGCATGAATGTCATTTCCCGCAAGGCTGCCGGTGTCTTTGACGCCCTCAGCGGCTACCGGCTCCACAAGGGCGAATGCTCGGTGAAGGCCACCGCGAAAAAGCACGGTGTGCCCTATCTGACCGTGTCCAACATCAACGACCCTGCCTTCGTGGAGCAGGTTCGCGCCCTTGAGCCGGACATCATCGTCTCCTTTTCCGCCCCTCAGGTCATCAAGGACGAGCTGCTGGGCGTTCCGAAGCACGGCATAATCAACGTCCACTGCAGTCTCCTGCCCGAGTACAGAGGCTGCCTGCCCAGCTTCTGGCATCTGTACAACAGCGAGCCCAAGGGCGGCGCCACGGTGCACTATATGAGCAAGGCCATCGACGACGGCGACATCATCCTTCAGCGCGATGTTGACATCAGCGACTGCAGGACCATGTTCGAGCACATCGGCCGCACCAAGCAGCTGGCCGGCGAGGTCATCCTCGAGGCCATGGAGCAGATCGAGAACGGCACCGCCGTGCGCACCCACAACGACACCACCAAGGGCGAATACTTCACCTGGCCCACAAAGGAACAGGCAAGAGAATTCAAAAAAAGAGGCAAGCGGCTGATATAAGCCCGCCCGCTTTCAGGAGGGAAATATGGAACCAGTAAGAGTGCTTCATGTTGTCGGACGCATGGTGCGCGCCGGAATCGAGACCATGATAATGAACCTCTACCGCAATATCGACCGGGATAAGGTTCAGTTCGACTTTCTGGCTCACTACGGCGATCCCGACGCTCCCTACAACGAGGAGATTCGCGCCCTCGGCGGTCGGATCTACGAAATGCCGCCTCTCAAGGACGAGAACGGCGTGCATTACGAGCTTTATTTCCAATACAAAAAAGCCCTCAACGAGTTCTTCAAAGAGCATCAGGAGTATAATATAATCCACGGTCACATGACCAACACCGCGGCCATATACCTGCCCATCGCCAAGAAATACGGCGTGGGCTGCCGCATCACTCACAGCCACAACGAAAAGGGAGCGCCCGGTCTCTCCGGTGTGGTCTCCACGGCGCTGAGCCAGCTGGCTCCCAGATACGCCACCCATTATTTCGCCTGCTCCAAGGGCGCGGCCAACTGGTTCTACAGCAAAAAGGCCATCGAGTCGGGCGAAGTCAAGGTCATTTACAACGGCATCGACACCGACCGCTTTGTGTTCTCCCCGGAGATACGCGCTAAGAAGCGCGCCGAGCTGGGCCTGAAGGACGGTCAGCTGGCCATAGCCAATGTGGCTCGCTTCAGACCACAGAAAAACCTGCCCTACTTTGTGGATATCATGCAGGCCATGGACGGCATCGACCGTGACGCCAGAATGATCTTTGCCGGCGAGGGAGAGCTACAGGAAATGGTGGAGCAGAAGGCAAAGGACGCCGGAATATACGACCGCTTCATGTTCCTCGGAGGCCGCCCGGATGTCAACGAGCTGCTGCAGGCCTTTGATGTCTTTGTGCTGCCTTCCTTCTTTGAGGGACTGCCGGTGTCCGGCGTTGAGGCTCAGGCGGCAGGACTTCCCTGCCTCTTCTCCGACACGGTCTCCCGGGACGCGGACATCACCGGCAATGTAACCTTCCTGCCGCTGTCAGCCGGCCCGGAAAGCTGGGCCCGCAACATCGTCACCCTTGCCGAAGACTTCCACCGGGTGGATGTTCAGGACAAGATAATCTCCGCCGGCTACGACATAAAGAGCACTGTAAAGCTCATGCAGGAGTTCTACCTTGCCAACGGCGTGAGGAAACAGTAATAAAAACGGCAACCGGCGGGAGCCGCGCTTTACGCGTGACTCCCGCCAGTCGTTTTGTGGAGATTATTCAGTATGAAATCGTGTTAGCGGTGTTTGTTTACTGCTCGTCCTCCGGGCTCTGACAGCACCCGCCGGCGCTCTTTTTCGCGCAGGCTTCGCCGTAGGGACAGCCGATGCACTTTGCGCCCCTCTTTTTGGCGCGGATGATATACAGCGCGGCCAGAGCCACGACAGCGACTATGACGACAGCAGCGATAGCGGTATCCATCAGATTATCCTCCTTTTGAGGCAATACCGCATAACTCTAAGTGCGATATTGCGCGTGAATTGTGCGGTGTTGCCTTAATACTCAGGCCTCAGAGGGTGCTTTCCTTCTTGAGGCTCTTTTCCGAGTGTATGGAAAGGCAGACACAGATGATGGCCATGACCAGTACGGCGATAAGGCCGGGGAAGAAGCCGGCACCCAGAGCGCCGGTGGTGATGAGTGTTCCCAGCTGGAACACAAGGTAAGCGATAGTGAAGCCCACTCCCAGCTGGAAGGCGATGCCGCCCCACAGCCACTTGGCGCTCTTCATTTCGGCGTTCATGGCGCCGATGGCGGCAAAGCAGGGAGGAGTGAAGAGGTTGAACATGAGGTAAGCCAGCGCGGCCACCTTGGTGATGGCCATAACTCCCGCCGCCTCGGCTCCGGCACCTTCCATGAGGGTGAGCTCCTCGCTGTCGATGAGGTTCTCAAGACCCACAAAGCACACGGCCAGGGTGCCCACCACGTTCTCCTTGGCGATAAAGCCGGTGACAGCGGCGGCGGCCATCTGCCAGGAAAGCACGCCGATAATGGGAACGAGCACATAGGCAAAGGGACGGGCAATGGAGGCCAGAATGGAGCTGTCGGCCGAAGAGGCGATGTTGAAGCTCCAGTCAAAGCTCTGCATGATCTGCACAGCGGTGTTGCACAGAAGAATGATGGTGGCGGCCTTTACGATGTAGGACCAGCCGCGGCTGCACATGGATTTGAAGGCTCTCCAGAGGCTGGGTGCCTTGTACTCGGGCAGCTCGATGATGAAGTAGGACTTTCTGGCCTTGTAGCCGGTGATCTTGTTTATGAGCAGCGCGCAGACAAAGATGAGCACGATGCCCACAAAGTACATCAGAGTGCCCATCCACGAGGCGTTCTCGAAGAAGGCTCCGGCGAAAAGGGAGATAACGGGGAGCTTGGCGCCGCAGGGCATGAAGGGGGCCAGCATGGCGGTGGCTCTGCGCTCCCGGTCGTTGCGGATGGTGCGGCAGGCCATGACGCCGGGAATGGCGCAGCCGGTGGCGATGACAAAGGGAATGACCGACTTGCCGGAAAGACCCACTCTCTTGAAGATGGGGTCAAGGATGACAGCCACGCGGGCCATGTAGCCGCAGTCCTCGAGGAGGGCTATGAGGAAGTACATGACCATGACCAGAGGCAGGAAACCAACCACGGCACCCACGCCGCCGATGATGCCGTCCACCAGCAGGGCGGAAACGAGGGGATGAGCGCCTTCAAGCAGTCCGGCTACCCAGCTCTGGAACATATCGATCCAGCCCACGAGGTAGTCGGCGAGGAAAACACCCAGTCCCTTTTCGTGCTGAGAGATCAGGAACACAAGGCCCATGACCACCACGAAGATGGGCAGACCCACCCAGCGGTTGGTGAGCACGGCGTCGATCTTGTCCTGAAAGTTCTTATCCTTGGTAAAGACCTTGCGGGTCTCGACCTGAGCGACCACGCTGTTTACAAAGGCGAAGCGCTTCTTGTCTGCCTCGACGACCGCGGCCTTGTCGGTCAGGTCGATGTCGCCCTGATCGTAGGGCGCGGCCTGAGCGGTGCCTCTGGCGGCCACAGCGGCCCTGATAACCTCGGAAAGACCGTCGCCGGAGGTGGAAACGGTGTCCACCACGGGGCAGCCCAGCTTTTCCGAAAGGGCGGCGGTGTCAATGACCGTCTCCTTCTTCTCGTTGATGTCGGCCTTGTTGAGGGCGACGACCACGGGAATGCCAAGCTCCAGCAGCTGAGTGGTGAAGAAAAGGCTGCGGCTGAGGTTGGTGGCGTCCACGATGTTGATGATGGCGTCGAGATTGGCTTCCTTCACATAAGCGCTGGTGATGCTCTCCTCAGAGGTGAAGGGAGACATGGAGTAAGCGCCGGGAAGGTCAACGGCGGTGATTTTCTCCTCGCCGCTGTATACCTTTCTGACCTCGTGCTCTTTTTTGTCAACGGTAACGCCCGCCCAGTTTCCGACCTTCTCGTTGCTGCCGGTCAGAGAGTTGTACATGGTGGTTTTGCCGCTGTTGGGATTGCCCGCCAAAGCGATTCTCATTTTGTTTTCCTCCCGATTTATATAAAAACAAATTATACAGAGTGAAAATTGTAGTTAGCTTGCCCTAACTGCCGGGCAAAAAAGAATGATCCTATTCTTTTTGCCTCTCCGGGTCAGACGATAATGGCTTCAGCGAGGGGATTATCAATGCTGTAACGACCGTCCTTGATGGAAACGATGCAGCCGCCCTTGAGGTGGGAGATCACGGTGATGGGTTCTCCGCCGTAGCAGCCCAGAGAAAAAAGGAAGGAGTTGAGCTCCTCGTCGTTGGTCTGGATGTTCCGGATGATATATTCTTTGCCTTCATCTGCGTTTCTGAGGTTCATGGTGACATCTCCGTTCTGTTGAGCGGGCGGTCGATTAGGTGTTGCTAACCACCCGTCAAAATAAAAATTAGCCTCTGCTAACCGTATAGAATCTTACCATCTGAGGACGGGTTTGTCAATAGTTTTTCAAGGGAATTTCCTCATATTTCCAATTTGGTCATCCGGCGCCCTCAGAAGTTGAGCAAGTGTTGTTTAAAATGCCGGGAGCGTCTGCACCGCCAATCAAAAGCGCCGTCCGCCCGGATTGTCCGGACAGACGGCGCCTGAATAAATTTACATGAACCACACAGAGGGCAGCAGCATAGCCCACGGAGCAGTGGCCGCGGCCATGACCAGAGCGGTCTGCTTTATCTCGGGCACATCCAGAGACCTTGTCAGCCGCAGGCTCACATACTTGTTGAAGAAGTATGTCAGCAGCCCGGCAAGGCCGATGGCCAGCAGAATGAACAGCACCGAGAATATGCTCTCAAAGGGGTTTTCCATCATGGGCTCGGCGATCTTCGCGCCCCACCAGCCGGTAAAGGCGGTGGTGTCGCCCAGAAGAAGCGTGGGGCCGGCTCCCCAGAACATCAGAAAGCCGCCGGCGATTATGTGGCTGATGAAATTGAAAATCAGCGAAAGGGGCAGAGCCCGCAGCCAGTCTCCCCAAGGGGAAAAGGCTTTTTCTCCCCGCCGACGGGCGCAAAGGCAAAGCATGGCCAGCAGCACGGCGCCGTTGAGCACAAGGCTGACCGGCAGCATGACCGCCCATGCCCGGGGCATAAACACCAGCGACCACACCGGGATGGTCAGCGGGCTGAGAAAGAGGCCGAAATAATTGGTCATAGTGCAGTAACCTCCCGTGGCTTATCCGGCGGTGACGGCGATGGCGCCGTCTCTGACGCTCACGGTTATGCGAGCGGGAGCGGTGGGGCCGGATTCGATGAGCAGCAGAGCCAGCTTGTCCTCCACCTCCCGGCGGATAAGACTGCGCAGATCCCGGGCAGCGCTCTTGCCTTCCTTTGCACGGTCGGCCAGCCAGCCCATGACCTCCTCCTCGAAGGTCAGCTCGCAGCCGCGCTCGGCAAGGAAGGGGACATACTCGTCGCACATGAGCCGCGCGATGGCGGCAAAGTCCTTGTCGCTCAGGGTGTTGAAGCACACCACCTCGTCCACTCGGGCGAGGAATTCCGGGCGCAGGAAGTCTCCCAGAGCCTTCATGGCCTTGTCTCTGGCGATGTCGCCGGAGGTCTTGCCGAAGCCCAGAGAGGAAGAAGAGGTGTTGCTGCCGGCGTTGGAGGTCATGACCACAACGGTGTTTTCAAAGTTTACCGTGCGGCCCTGAGCGTCGGTGATGCGTCCCTCGTCAAGGATCTGCAGCAGGATGTTGAGCACATCGGGATGTGCCTTTTCGATTTCGTCAAAGAGCAGCACCGAGTAGGGCTTGCGGCGCACCTTTTCGGTGAGCTGTCCGGCTTCGTCGTAGCCCACATAGCCCGGAGGCGAGCCGATGATGCGGCTGACCGAGTGCTTTTCCATAAACTCGCTCATGTCCAGACGGATGAGGGTCTCGGGAGTGTCAAACAGCTCGGCGGCAAGCACCTTGACCAGCTCGGTCTTGCCCACGCCGGTGGGGCCTACAAAGATAAAGCTGGCCGGGCGGCGGCGGGGGCTGATCTGCACCCGGTTGCGCCGGATGGCAGAGGCCACGAGGTCAACAGCCTCGTCCTGCCCTTTGATCTTTTCCTTCATACGGTCGGCAAGGCCGGTCAGGCGCTTGTATTCCGACTCCTCCACGCGGCTGGCGGGAATGCCCGTCCACAGCTCGATGACGTGGGCAAGGTCGGATTCGGTCACATCCGACTCCTCGGCCTCGGGACGCAGCACCTCAATCCTCTGCTCAAGGCGGAGGATCTGGGTGCGCAGCTCGGCCATCTTCTGAAAGTCGCTTTCGGTGGGAGCGCCTTCGCTCTTGTCGCTGATACGCTCCAGCTGGCTCTTTGCCCGGTCGAGGTCGATGGTGAGCCGGCCGGTTTCCTCCTTGGCCTTGTTGCGCAGAGCGGCGCAGGCGCAGGCCTCGTCCAGCAGGTCGATGGCCTTGTCGGGCAGGAAACGGTCGGTGATATAGCGTTCGGAAAGGTTGACCGCCCGGACGATCATGGCGTCGCTGAAGGTGACGCCGTGGTGCTCCTCGTAATAGTCCTTGATGCCTCTGAGCACCTCAATGGCATCGGCCACCGAAGGCTCCTCTATTCTGATGGGCTGGAAGCGGCGCTCAAGGGCGGCGTCCTTTTCGATATGCTTCTGGTATTCGTTGTAGGTGGTGGCGCCGATGACCTGCAGCTCGCCCCGGGAAAGGGCGGGCTTGAGGATGTTGGCGGCGTTCATGGAGCCTTCGGCGCTGCCGGTGCCCACAAGGCTGTGCACCTCGTCGATGAACAGTATGACATTGCCCACAGACTTGACCTCGTCGATCAGACCCTTTATGCGGCTCTCAAACTGGCCGCGGTACTGGGTGCCGGCCACAAGAGCGGTCAGATCCAGCATGAACAGCTGCTTCTGAGCCAGCCGCAGGGGGACGCAGCCCTCGGCGATGCGCAGAGCCAGACCCTCGGCGATGGCGGTTTTACCCACGCCTGGCTCGCCGATGAGGCAGGGATTATTCTTCTGCCGGCGGGAGAGGATCTGCACCATGCGCTCGATCTCATGGTCGCGGCCGATGATGCGGTCCAGCTGACCCTCCCGGGCCTTCCGGGTGAGGTTGGTGCAGTAGGTGTCGAGATACTTGTATTTTTTCTCTCTGCGTCCCTTGCTCCGGGACTTCTTCTGGTTCTTGTCGTCGTCGGCGTAGGCGGTGCCTCCGGGCTGGAAGCTGGTGCCGAACAGCTTTTCAAAGGGGGATAAAAGGCGCTTGCTGAGAGAGGGCTCTTCCTCGTTCTCTTCGCCCTCTTCGCCCTCCTCGCCCTCCTCGCTGTCCTCGCTGTCCTCGCCGTCGGAGTCTTCCTCGGCGTCTTTTTCCTCCTCGGGCAGAGCGGGAGAGGCAGGGGCCTTGGCGTCCTCGCTGTCTTCAGCCTTTTTCTCCGTGTCGGACACCATGTCGATGAATTCCGACATCTTCTCGGGAGGAACGATCATTATCGGCTCGTCGTCCTCGTCGTCGTCATCGCCGGCAATGTCCTCTCCGACCAGTCCGGAGAGAAAGTCCTCGTCGGAAAATTCGTCAAAATCATCCTCGTCCTCGTCGTCCTCGTCGAAGCCCTCGGGAGGGTTCATCAGGAAGCCGAAGCGCTCGGCAAAATCGGGATCGGAGGTGATGCCGGCCAGCTGATCCTCCATGGCCTCGATGTTGTCATCGCTCAGGCCAAACTGCTTCATTATGGAGTCCACCTGAGGGATGTGCAGCTCCCGGGCGCAGGTGAGGCACAGTCCGGCGTTCTGGGACTGGCCGTCGCCGGAAAAGCCGGAGATGAAGACCACGGCCTGCCTTTTCTTACATCGTGTGCAAAGCATCTATATGATAACCGCTATCCGCGCGGGCGGATACCCTTTCGTAGTTATATGGTAAATTATGGGAGGTGCCCCAGAGGCGGGCACTCAGAAGCCCATGGGATATATCCCGTTGCCCATGAAGAGCATCAGGATATTCTGGTGGTAAAAGAGCTTGAAAAGGAATGATTTGCCCAGAGTCTCGGTGTTGAGCAGAGGCACGGTGGGCAGCGACGGCAGAATGGGCTGCAGGGCGGTGACTATGACCGTGATGACGATCAGGCCCTTGAAGCAGCCGAACACGCCGCAGAGCACCGTGTTCTGGGTGGCACGCTCGGGAGTGTACAGCGCGTTTTCCACCATGGCGCCGATGGCGGTGATGAGGTACTGCAGACCGGCGAAGAACACCGCGCAGAAGGTTCCCCGGAAGACGCCCTCGATGATGGGCCGTGCCAGCAGGTCGACTATCTGCTTGTCGGCGTCGAAGGAGCCGCTCTGTACCAGCCGCTCCACCTCGAGCATATTGGCCTCGGAATTGACCTGATAGCTGTCGGCGGCGTTGCGGATGACCGAGGGCAGCTTGTCCATTATCATCCTGTAGCGGGAAACGGTGCTTTCCAGTGCCGTTCCGCCGCTTACCACGGCGGAGATATTCTCGGCCAGAACATCCCGGAAAAGCATATCGTAGGCCATGCCGGACAGCATGATGCTGATGGGCACGGTGAAAATGGCGGCCACCACAAAGCATATGGTCTCAATGCCGCAGCGCAGCTGGGAGCGCTTGTAGTTCTTCACCACAAAGCGGGCCAGCAGAAGCAGGATAAGCACATCGATTATTATACCC
>JAZSQO010000079.1:0-8204 GCA_045538015.1 Acutalibacteraceae bacterium
TCCGACTTTCGCAAGGTCAGCGGCGGATTTGTTTTTGGCTAACTGTCGTATTCAAAGAACGCGTCGTTTTCATAATAAAACACGAAGGCGGCGAACAGCTCCTCCGCCGTGCAGTTCCGGTTCTGCTCCCTCAGGTTGGCGGCGATGCTTTGTATATCGGCCACGCTCAGCACGCATTCCAGACCCTTTTCCACCGCGGCCTGAGGGTCGTCCTCGTCGTCGGCAAGGTCGTCCAGATCAAAAAGAAAGCAGTCCGAAGCAAGCGACCATTCTTCTCCCCGGCGCATATAGAGATGCTCGTTCCACGGAAAGGCTTCCGCGTCCCATAATAATTCTTTCAGGCTGACTTTCTTATCCATGCTACCTCCCCAGCACTCTTTTCAGTGCCTCTCTGTCCACCGGCTTCACATCGGGCGCGGCAGCAAACTGGGCGGCAAAGTCCACGGAAGCGATGCGTACCTCTTTGCCCTTGAGATAACCCAGCACGCCGGAATCGGTGGTGAAGCTGAAGCGCAATTTATAGGAGCAGAGCACCTGCTTGCTGTGTCCGGCTCCCTTGTTCTGCTTGTTGGTGCCGTATTTGCCGTCGCCCAGCAGAGGATGACCCACGGAGGCAAGATGGGCGCGGATCTGGTGGGTGCGGCCGGTGAGCAGCTCCACCTCCAGCAGGCTCAGTCCCGGACGGCGGGCAAGGGTGGTGTATCTGGTCAGAATGGTCTTGGCGCCGCTGTCCCGGCTGTCCACTATGTACACCCGGCTCTGGGCTTCGTTCTTTTCAAGATAGCCCTTGAGGGTGCCGCTGTCCGGCTTGATGTGGCCGTGGACGATGGTGAGATAATATTTGTCTATCTCCCGGGTCTTTATCTTGTCGTTGAGCACGCGCAGAGACGCGGCGTTCTTGGCGGCTATGACCAGTCCGGCGGTGTTGCGGTCGATGCGGTTGGCAAGGGCGGGAGCAAAGCTCTGCTCGTCCTTTGGGTCGTATTCGCCCTTTTCGTATAGATAGCGCTGGATGCGGTCGATGAGGGTGTCGGCCTGCCACTGCTCGTCGGAATGGACCAGCAGCCCCTGAGGCTTATCCACGATGATGATGTTCTCGTCCTCGTACACCACGCTCAGCGCCCGGCCGGCACGCATGAAGGACGGCCTTTCGTCGGCGGCTCTGGCCGGAGCGAGGGCATCGTCGGGCAGGTAGATATCCAGCACATCGCCCTCGCTGAGCCGGGTGGAGATCTCACACCGCTTGCGGTTGAGCTTGATGTCCTTCTGGCGGATGGCCTTGTACATCATGGACTGAGGCAGCGAGGGAAAGGCCTTCTGCAAAAATTTATCCAGCCGCTGGCCGGCGTCGTTTTTCTTTATCGTTACGGAAACCACTGATAAAACCTCCGCTTTTGATAATGTATATGATACTCCATCCCGCCGCCGAATGCAACGAAATAAAAAAATTATGTAAAAATCAAATTTGACCTTGACTTTCTTTGACCTTGGTGATATTATAAGGTCAAGAAAAGTCAAAGTTAATCAAAGTCAAACTTAGTCGAAGAGGAGTGAAGGCCATGAATCTGAGTGAGCTTGTGGCTCAGGCCATCATGGAAATGCTGGACGAGTCGGGCGGCGCGGCGGATATTCAGCGCAACGAGCTGGCCGCCAGTCTGGGCTGCGTTCCCAGCCAGATAAATTATGTTATAACCTCCCGCTTTACTCCCGAGCGGGGCTACACCGTGGAAAGCCGCAGAGGCGGCGGCGGATACATCCGCATAACCCGGGTGCGCATGGGCGGCCACGCCGCTGTGATGCACGTGGTCAACAGTGTAGGCAGCGAGCTTGACCAGAAGACCGCTCAGGCGCTGGCCAACGACCTTGCCGCCGGAGGAGTGATACCGGTGGCGGTGGCCCGGGTGATACTGGCCGCCTGCGCCGACAGCTGCTACCGGGATATCACGCCCGAGCAGCGGGACAAGGTGCGCGCCGCGGTTTTCAAGCAGATGATGATAAATTCGGTTTGACCGACAAGGAGGTAACGAGAATATGAAATGTCAGAATTGCGGAATCAATGATGTCACCGTACACCTGCGCCAGAGCATCAACGGCCAGACCAGCGAGTACGCCCTCTGCTCCGAATGCGCCGAAAAGCTGGGCGTGGGCGGAATGTTCGCCGACTTCGGCTCCTTTGGCAGCTTCGGCGGCATGAATCTTTTTGAAGGCTTCCCCTTCGGCGGCTCGGTCTTCTCTCCCCTGCTCAGCGGAATGCTGGGAGGCCACGCCGCCAAGACCCTCCCTCAGACCAGACGCTGCGCCACCTGCGGCTCCAGCTTTGAGGACATCACCAAGCGGGGCAAGGCCGGATGCGCCGACTGCTACGACCTTTTCGCCGACCGGCTGGCTCCTTCCATCGACCGGATGCACAACGGCGCCCGCCACGTGGGCAAGCTGCCCGGCAAGGCCGCTCAGGCTCCCGCCCCGGCTCCCAAGGCCGCGCCCGCCGAAGCAAAGGAGAGCAAACCGGCCGCTCCCCAGCCGGACACCATCGAGGTTCTTCGCGCAAAGCTGAAGGACGCCATTGCCAAGGAAGAATACGAGCAGGCCGCCGTACTGCGCGACCGCATTAAGGAGATGGAAAACAAATGAGCGCACAGAGCAAAAAATGGTATCAGCTCAACGGTGCCGACGCCGATGTGGTGCTGAGCACCCGGGTGCGGCTGGCGAGAAATCTGAAGGGCTATCCCTTCCCCTGCGCCATGGACGACGAGGCTCGCGCCAAGGTCAGCAGGCTGGTGCGGGACGCCGTGGAAAACGGCGGCTCGGCCATCGGCGGACGCTTTTCCTATATCGACCTTTCCTGTCTGAGCAAGGGCGAGCTGGTCTCCCTCGTGGAGCGCCACCTCATCAGCCCGGAGTTCGCCGGAAATCCCAAGGGACGCTCCATGATGCTCCTTGACGACGAGTCGGTCAGCCTGATGATCTGCGAGGAGGATCACCTCCGGCTGCAGGTTCTGGAGGCCGGTCTGGCTCTTGAGAAGGCCTTTGACATGGCCGACAAGCTGGACACCCTCCTCTCCGAGCGGCTGAGCTTTGCCGCCAGCGAGCAATACGGCTACCTCCCCGCCTGCCCCACCAACCTCGGCACCGCCATGCGCGCCTCGGTGATGGTTCACCTGCCCGCCATGGAGCGCACCGGCGCTCTGCGTTCCCTCAGCGCCAGCATCGCCAAGCTGGGACTGACCATCCGGGGAATGTACGGCGAGGGCAGCGGCTCCAAGGGCGCCATCTACCAGATATCCAATCAGGAGACACTGGGCGTGACCGAACGGGGCACCATCGAAAAGCTCAGCGGCATCATCGCTCAGGTCATCAAGCTGGAGCGTGACGCCCGGGAAAAGCTCCTCGCCCAACCCGCCGAGCAGGACAGAGTATGGCGCTCCCTCGGCCTGCTGCGCACCGCCCGGATGATAAGCAGCGAGGAATTCGTGGAGCTTTATTCCCAGCTGCGGCTGGGCGTTTCCAGCGGTCAGATCCAGGGCGTCTCCCTCGATACCCTCAGCGAGCTGTTCGCCAAGGCTCAGCCCGCCACCATGATGCAGGAATCCGGCCGGGCCATGACTCCCGTGGAAAGGGACAGCTACCGCGCCCAGATGGTGCGGGATATACTGGGCTGAGAGAAGAATAATAACAGATACAGCAACCGCCTATCACGAAAGGGTGAATGATATTACATGATGTACAGCTTCAGTGATTTTACTCCCAAGGCCAACGGCGCCATGAACGCCGCTCTGACCACCGCCGGTCAGTACGGCCACACCTTTGTGGGCACCGAGCATATCCTCGTCGGTCTGCTCAGTCAGGAGGACAGCGTGGCCGCTCAGGTGCTCAACCGGAACGGTGTCACCTTTGAGGCCATCGACGGCAAGCTCACCGCCTCCCACGGCAAGGGCTTCCCCTCTGCCCTCAATCCCAATGATTTCACTCCCCGCAGCAAGCGGATAATCCACAACGCCACCGCTCAGGCCGCTCAGCTGGGCCACGACTACATCGGCACCGAGCACCTGCTCCTTGCCCTGCTGGCCGACAGCGACAGCTACGCCGTGCGCTTCATCGCCGAGACCGGCGCCGATCCCGATGCCCTGCGCCGGGAGATAATGGATATTCTGGGCACCAACGGTCTTTCCGAGGACAGCGCCGATGTGACCTCCGAGGATATTTCCTCCATGAACAATCCCGTCAAGAATAATCCTCTGGCCAGTCTCTTCGGCTTCGGCGCTCCCAAGCAGCCCTCTGCCTCCAAGTCGGGCGGCGCCTCCAAGACCAAGACCCTCGACCAGTTCGGCACCGACCTGACCGCCTCCGCCAGAAAGGGCGAGATCGACCCGGTCATCGGCCGCCAGACCGAGATCGACCGTGTCATCCAGATACTCTCCCGCCGCACCAAGAACAATCCCTGCCTCATCGGCGAGCCGGGCGTGGGCAAAACAGCCATCGCCGAGGGACTTGCCCTCAAGATAGCTCAGGGCGAGGTTCCCGACGAGCTGCGGGACAAGCGCATTTTCTCCCTCGACCTGACCGGCATGATCGCCGGCACCAAGTACCGGGGCGACTTTGAGGAGCGCATCAAGGCGGCCATCGACGAGGTCAGCGCCGCCGGAAACATCATCCTCTTCATCGTCGAGCTGCACACCATCATCGGTGCCGGCTCCGCCGCGGGCGCCGCCGACGCCGCCAACATCCTCAAGCCCCAGCTGGCTCGAGGCAAGTTTCAGGTCATCGGCGCCACCACCATCGACGAATACCGCAAGCACATCGAAAAGGACGCCGCCCTCGAGCGCCGCTTCCAGCCGGTCACCGTGGGCGAGCCCAGCGAGGAGGAGGCCGTGCTCATCCTCAAGGGTCTGCGCGACCGCTACGAGGCTCACCATAAGGTAAAGATCAGCGACGAGGCCATCGAGGCCGCCGTCAAGCTGTCCGCCCGATATATAGCCGACCGCTATCTGCCCGACAAGGCCATCGACCTCATTGACGAGTCGGCCTCCCGGGTGCGTCTCAGCCGCCAGACCGAGCCCGACGACATCCGGGAGCTGGAGGCAAGGGTCAAGTCTTTGGCCGGCCAGAAGGACGAAGCAGTCACCGCCCAGCAGTATGGGCGCGCCGCCGCCCTGCGGGACGAGGAGCGCAAGGCCCGGGAGGAGCTGGACAAGCGCCGCGCCGAATGGAAGGACAGCGCCTCCCGCTCCCGAGCCGACCTGACCACCGAGGACATCGCCGACGTGGTGTCCCAGTGGACGGGCATCCCGGTCACCCAGCTGACCAAGGAGGAAAGCGAGCGTATGCTGCAGATGGAGGGTCTGCTCCACCAGCGCATCGTGGGTCAGGACGAGGCCGTGAAGGCCGTGTCCAAGGCCATCCGCCGGGGCCGTGTGGGTCTGAAGGATCCCAAGCGTCCCATCGGCTCCTTTATCTTCCTCGGCCCCACCGGCGTGGGCAAGACCGAGCTGTGCAAGGCTCTGGCCGAGGCCATGTTCGGCGACGAGAACGCCATGATACGCCTTGATATGTCCGAATTCATGGAGAAGCACACCACCTCCAAGCTCATCGGCTCTCCTCCGGGCTATGTTGGCTACGACGAGGGCGGCCAGCTGACCGAGAAGATCCGCCGCAAGCCCTACTCCGTGGTGCTGCTGGACGAGATCGAAAAGGCTCATCCCGATGTGTTCAATGTGCTCCTGCAGGTGCTGGAGGACGGCCACATCACCGACTCTCAGGGCCGCCGGGTCAGCTTCAAGAACACCATTATCATCATGACCTCCAATGTGGGCGCTCACCTGCTCACCGAGCGTAAAAAGGCGCTGGGCTTCGGCTCCGAGGCCCCCGGCGACTACGGCGGCAAGGAGGCCGTGCTGGACGAGCTGAAAAAGACCTTCCGCCCCGAGTTCCTCAACCGAGTGGACGACATCATCGTCTTTGACAAGCTGACCGACCAGAACATCCGCCTCATCGCCGGCAATATGCTCAAGGGTCTTGCCGCGCGCATGAGCGCCATGGGCATCGGCCTCGAGATCGCCGAGGGCGTGGACGAAGCCATCGCCAGGGTGGGCTTCGACGAGGTGTACGGCGCCCGTCCCCTGCGCAGAGCCATCCAGTCCCGCATCGAGGATCCTCTCTCCGAGGCTATTCTCGAGGGCCGCTTCGCTCCCGGAGACACGGTGGTCTGCCGCACCGACGGCGAGGGATTTACCTTTGAGAAGAAGTAATTTCTGACCGAACGCAGCAAAGGGCTGCCGCACAAACGCGGCAGCCCTTTGTAGCGCGAATGATTATCGTCTGACAGTATTTATGATGTTGACCCGAGCCTCCACAACCAGCTCATCGGCCATTCTCACGGAGCGGAAAGCTGTCAAAGCCAACCGATCACGCCATCCAACGCATAAATTTTATTTTCCGCGCCCATTATATGACAAGCTGTCATAATTGTCAAGTTAAAATATGACACAATGTCATCAGGTGATTTTATGCGAAACAGGCTCAAGGAGCTGAGAAAGAACAGAGGCTACACTCAGGTCGCCCTGCAGATGCAAACGGGGATCGAGCAGGCCCTTCTGTCAAAATTTGAAAACGGAGAACGGACACCTCCGACAGAAACGCTGGTTCGGCTCGCGGACTTCTACAATGTAAGCATCGACTATATCCTTTACCGAACCGACAAGCCGGAAGTAAACAGATAAAGGGATGCCGCAGGAACGCGGCAGCCCTTTTGAATTACATAGAAATCAAACCTCCGGCAGACCGGCGAGCTGTCTTATGAGAGGGCGCAGGAATTTGGTCAGCTCGTAGAGCACAAGCGCTCCCGCCGAAAGGCCGAGCATTATCATCCACTGGGCGAAGGTCAGATCCACCAGCAGGAACAGCTCCTGCCCCAGCAGCATGACCAGCACCACAAGCACCGCGCACACCGCCGAGAAGATGGTGTGGCGGCGGTTGGTCATCAGTCCGGCAAACCATATGGGCTGGTCGGAGCGCATACTCACCGAGCACAGCAGCTGGGAAAGACACAGCACACCGAAGGCCATGGTGCGTCCGGCGTCCACATTGTTGGGCTTGCCGATGATGTAGGCGATGATGGTGACGAGGGCGATGACCGCTCCGCACACCGAGGAGACCACCGCCGAGTCGCGCATGGGCACGCAGGCCTTTTTGCGCCGGGGTGCCCGGTTCATTATGTTGATGTCCGGCGGCTCGTAGGCCAGCAGAGAGGTCAGGGGAGCGCCGCCCAGCAGCATGGCGGCCAGCATATGCACCGCCAGCAGAGGAGTCGTGCCCATGAACAGCACGCACATCAGCACCGCGCACACCTCGCCCATGCTGAAGGCCAGCAGAGTGCGCACAGCCGCCCGGGCGTTGTCGCAGGTGGAGCGGCACAGCCGGATGGCGTCGGTTATCAGGGAGAAGCTGTCGTCGGAGAGGAGACAGTCGGAGGCACGCTGGGCGGCCTTGTGGCCGGTCAGCGCCGGCGAGCAGGCGGCATCGGCCTGCCGGGCTACCGGCAGGTGCTCCACCTTGGCCGCCGTGGCAAAAACCACCTCTCCGGCGGCCTGCCACGCCTCCACCACCCGGCACTCATCCTCGGCGGAGGTGCGGGCGCAGACGGTATACTGGCGCACATGGGCGTTGATGTCGTTTTCCGCCATCTGGCTGAGCTGGGTGCCGGTGAGCAGCTGGTCGCCCGGCCGGAGTATTCCCAGCCGCTCGGCGCAGGCCGAGGCTGTGGCCGGATACTCACCGCTGGACATGACCACCCGGATGCCGGCCTCGGCCAGCTCCTCCACCGCTTCGGCGCTGTCCGGGCGCTCGCTGTCGCTTATGCCTATCATTCCGGCAAAGACAAGGTCGTGCTCCAGAGCCTCGGCGGTCAGCTCGGAGGGCAGTTCGCTGTACATACGGTAGGCCACCGCCACGGGGCGCAGCGCCGCCCGGCTCATCTGGTCGCATACGGCCATGGCGGCCTCCTCGTCGCAGAAGGCGCAGAGGGGAAGCAGCCGGTCGGGAGCGCCCTTGGTCACCGCCAGAAAGCCATCCTCGGCGCGGTGCACGGTGGTCATCAGCCGCCGCCCGAAGCCGTAGGGCAGGCGGGCAAGGCGGGGATAGCGCAGATTGAGCTCGTCGGTGCTGACCTCCAGCCAGTCGAGAGAGGCGATTATGGAGCCGCCCATGGC
>JAZSQO010000054.1:0-3705 GCA_045538015.1 Acutalibacteraceae bacterium
AAGAACCGCACCCAGCGCATTGTGATTCACTACCGCTTCATCGGGTATATCGAGATCCCGGAGGACATCGAAAACTACTACAAGGCTGACACCCGACAGGGCGTGGCGGTGGAGTATATCACCAAATCAGCCTAACAAAAAAGAGCAGGCACGACACCTGCTCAAACCAAAATACAATATACGAAGAAACCGTGATACAAAAAATTCGAGTGTTCATAACTTAAGTCCGTTATGAACACTGGAGATGGTCGGAGTGGTGGGATTCGAACCCACGGCCTCTTGGTCCCGAACCAAGCACTCATACCAAACTGAGCTACACCCCGATGATTATGCGGCCCGCCTGCGAACAAGCGCTTAAATACTATACCACCTGCCGGCATTTTTGTCAAGCAGAAAATGCGGTATCGGACCCCAACGCCGGTGTGTTCCGACGGCTTGCCGCGCCTGAATAATAGCTGTTGAAACGGCACGCGGTAATGTGCTATAATACACTATAATATATTCACCATCTGGAGGTTTTGCTTTGCTTTCCGAAAAAGAGATCTTCGGCATCGGCGCGCAGGTGGAGCAGCTTGCCGAGCAGGCTGAGCGCGATGTGGCCGCTGCCTTTGCTGATATTGACAGAATAACCGCCGCCAACGAACGGAAGGTGCTGGCCGCCTTCATCAAGCACGGCGTCAGCGAGAGCCACTTTGCCGCGAGTACCGGCTACGGCTATGATGACCGCGGCCGTGAGACACTGGAAAAGCTGGCGGCCGATGTGTTCGGCTGCGAGGACGCGCTGCTGCGTCACAACTTTGTCAGCGGTACCCACACCCTCACAGTGGCGCTGTTCGGCCTGCTCAGACCGGGTGATGTGATGCTGTCGGTCACCGGCTCGCCTTACGACACCCTCAAAGGCGTCATCGGCGCTGAGGTGGCCTGCGATGGTTCCCTTGCCGACTTCGGAATCGGATACCGTCAGCTCGACCTGCGGGAGGACGGCACTGTGGACATCGACGCCATTCCCGCCGCTATCACTCCCGATGTCAAAATGGTATACATACAGCGTTCCCGTGGCTACAGCCTGCGTCCTTCGCTGACAACGGCCGATATTGAGCGCATCGCCGCTGTTTCAAAGGCCGTTCGTCAGGATATAATAGTTATGGTCGATAACTGCTACGGCGAATTTGTGGAGCTGCGTGAGCCCTGCGCCTGCGGAGCCGACATCATGGCAGGCTCCCTTATCAAGAATCCCGGAGGCGGTATCGCTCCCACCGGCGGATATATCGCCGGACGGGCCGACCTTGTGGAGAAGTGTTCCTACCGCCTGACCACTCCCGGCACCGGCCGTGAGCTGGGCTGCACTCTGGGTCAGACACGCAATATGTTCATGGGCTTCTTCGCCGCGCCTCGGGTGGTGGGCGAGGCCCGCAAGACCGCGGTGTTCTGTGCCCGGCTCTTTGAGCTGATGGGCTACAAGACTCTTCCGGCGTGGAACGCGGAGCGGGGCGACATCATCCAGTCGGTTCTGCTGGAAAACAGCCCCCGTCTCATCGCATTCTGTCAGGGCATCCAGAGCGGCTCGGCCGTGGACGCCTTCGTCACTCCCGAGCCGTGGGCAATGCCCGGTTACGACTGCGACATCATCATGGCTTCCGGTTCCTTTACCCTCGGCTCCTCCATTGAGCTTTCCGCCGACGCTCCTCTGCGCGAGCCCTTCGCCGTGTATATGCAGGGAGGACTTTCCTACAACACCGCAAAGGTCGGCGTGATGATGGCGGCACAGCGGGTGCTGGGCGTCAGCGAATAACCGAATCAGCGGCTGAAATGATATCAAGAAGAGATTATTGGAGGTAAAATTATGTTCTGCACACACTGCGGCGCTCAGGCGCAAGATACCGATATGTTCTGCCCGGGATGCGGCGCCAAGCTCAAGCATTCGGCTGCAGCTGCCACATCCGCTGCCTCTGCCGGAACAACCGCGGGCAATCCCTTCAACGAAGCCTACTATCAGGCCGGTCAGAGCAAGCCGAACAAGAAGAAAAAAGCCAATGCCGGCGCTGGCATTATCGTTATCCTGATGTTTGCCGTGATTCTCGCCATGCTGCTCTTTGCCGCCTCCAGAGGCTATCTCGGAGACAGTCTTGCCGGACTGTTCTCGGGGTGTGTCGCTGAGGATACTGTTCCCGTGAGCGGAGATACCGAGCCTGAGCCGGAGCAGGACACCGATCTCCTGCCTCTGGTATCCGACGGCGACGCCGAGACTGAAACTACTACCGCTGCCACCACTACCACGACTACCACTACCACCGAAAAGCCCACTACGACCACCACTGTCAATGTCAAAAAGCAGCAGGCCGAGGAAATTCGCAAGCTGCTGGTGGCCAAGGAATGGACCACCGAGCTGGAAGGCTACAAGGCCACCATCAAATTCAAGAATGACGGCACAGCCACCATTACCATCAAGGTGCTCTTTATTACCCAGACCATCGACGCCAAGTACAGCGTCAACGACGAGTGCCATGCGGTCATTATCGGCGAGTACAACGGAAGCACCTACGGCATCAGCGGCAATATCAGCAAGTCCAGCGACACCAAGCTGGTCGTGGATCGTGACAAGAACATGGGTAAGGTCACTCTGACCGCGAAATAAAAACCACCGGCAATTCCGTTGCCGGTACAGCACACTTGTAACAAGGAGAACTCCGAATGCGATGTAAGTATTGCGGCGGCGAGATAAATCTGTCGGTCGGCCGGTGTATCACCTGCGGACGCGGCGTGGACGCCACCTCGGACATCAGAATACTGCACGATCTGGGTGATATCGCCCAGAGCTACGGACTCGATCCCAATGAGGATAAATACGACATCGACATCCGTAACCTTCCCGAAACGCCGGACTCCGACCAGCGCACCTCGGCGCGGCTTCTGCCGCCCGACCTGAGGCAGGCCAAAACGCCCAACATTCAGCTGAGCACATACTACGAGCTGCTGGGCGATGACCAAACCGAGCAGCCTCCGGCGGACGAGTATCTGGTAGAGAATGCCGGTCAGCCGGAGGACGAGGACACCGCCGAGGAAGAGCCGGTTCAGGATTCCGCGCCAGAGGAAGAACCCTCCGAGGCTCCGGAGAGTGAAGAGGAACCGGAGACGGCGGGACTGCGGGGCAGAGCCGAAGCGCTCCTGACCCGTGTGGACGAGCTGACCGCGCCGCTGACCGAAAAGGTGCGGCAGTGGTACAGCGCGAAAATGCCCAAGATGAACCGCGCCCAGAGCAGCTCCCGTTATGAGCGTCTGGCGGTTATCGGCATCGCGGCAGCCGCTGTGATAGCGGTCATAGTGCTGATATCCTCCATCGCTTCGGCCATTCCCGCCAGCATTACCGGTGAATGGCAGGTGAGCGGTGACGACGAGCAGCAGCTCTTCACCGTGGAGTTTTCCGGAGGAGAGGTGGTTGCCCGTGTGTACGACGAAAACGGCGAGCCTCACATATACAAGCGAGGCACCTACACCACCAGCCGCAGCAGCGGCCATGACCTGCTGACCATCCTCTACGAGGACGGCAAGCAGAGCAACCTATACTACGAAATAAAGGGCAAAACCGGTGAATTTACAAATGTGGGCACCGGCGACAGCGACACCTACAAACGAATCGGCTGACCGTCACACACAGAAACAGTGGTTGCCGATCATGATGACCACCGGCCGCGAGCGTATCCAATC
>JAZSQO010000092.1:0-22742 GCA_045538015.1 Acutalibacteraceae bacterium
ACGGGCCTTGTCGGCCTCCTCCTGACCGTGGACGATCTTGGTGACCTCGTAGGCGAGGATCTCCTTGGCATCGTTGATCTTGCCGGTGCCTTCCCAGGCGGCCATGGCTTCGATCTCCTCAACGGGGATGAAGGTGAGGAACTTGAGACACTTGATAACGCTGGCGTCCTCGGTGTTACGCCAGTACTGATAGAAGTCGTAGGGAGAGGTCTTCTCCGGGTCGAGCCACACGGCGCCGGCCATGGTCTTGCCCATCTTCTTGCCGTCGGCGGTGGTCAGCAGGGCGAAGGTCATGCCGTAGACTTCCTTGCTCTCCACGCGGCGCACAAGGTCGATACCTCCCAGAATGTTGGACCACTGGTCGTCGCCGCCAAGCTCCAGCTGGCAGCCGTAATTCTGGTTGAGGTAGAGGAAGTCGTAGCTCTGCATGAGCATATAGTTGAACTCGATGAAGGAAAGGCCGCGCTCGAGGCGGGTCTTGAAGCACTCGGCGGTCAGCATACGGTTGACCGAGAAGTGAACGCCGATGTCGCGCAGGAAGTCGATGTAGTTCAGGGGCAGGAGCCAGTCGGAGTTGTTGAGCATCATGGCTTTGCCCTCGCTGAAGTCAACAACATTGCTCATCTGCTTGACGAAGCACTGTCCGTTGTGGGCGATGGTCTCCTTGGTCATCATGGAGCGCATATCGGAGCGGCCGGAGGGATCGCCGACCATGGCGGTGCCGCCGCCGATAATGGCGATGGGCTTGTGGCCGGCCTTCTGCATATGAGCCATGATGATCATCTGCAGAAGATGACCGACATGGAGGCTGTCGGCAGTGGGGTCAAAGCCGATGTAGAAGGTGACCGGCTTGTCGCCGTTCAGCAGCTCGCGTATTTTATCCTCGTGGGTGGTCTGAGCGATCAGGCCACGGGCCTTGAGTTCGTCAAAGACATTCATATATTGACCTCCAAATTTTTAAGCCGTATAATATCTTTATGATAATCAGCGGCCGATGTTTAGACGAATCAATTTAATCACATTTCGGCCGTAAAGTCAACTGATTTATACTACGAGACTGATACAGCGAGGATTGAGGATGGATCAGGAGAGATTCGCCCGGGCCTGCGAGGCCGCGGCGGCGCGCCCAAAGCTGGAGGGCTGCTTCACCGGCATCGGCACCGCCGGCGAAAAGGGCGTCCACAGCGCGCTCAAGCACTACTACGAGCCGGACACCGAATGCCACGAAATACCCGTGGGCGGCTATGTGGCCGATATCGTGGGCGAAAACGGCATCATAGAAATACAGACCGCCTCCTTCTACAAGCTGAAGGACAAGCTGACCGCCTTTCTGGACGCGGCGCGGGTGACGGTGGTTTGGCCCTGCGTGGCAAAAAAGCGGCTGATAACCGTAGAGCCGGCCACCGGCGAGGTGATCTCCGTGCGGCGCTCGCCCAAGAAGGTCAGTGAATACAAGCTGCTGGGTGAGCTGTGGGGACTGGGCGAGCTGCTGGGGCATCCGAGACTGAGCATAATAATAGCCCTCATCGAGGCCGACGAATACCGCCCGGCGGGGCAGCAGCGGGGGCGGCGGCGCAAGGGAGCCAACAACGGCATCGAGCGCATTCCCACGGCGCTGCTGGACGAAATACGCTTTGACTGCCCGGCGGATTTCGACCGGCTTATCCCCTACTCCCTGCCCCATCGCTTCACCATGGCTCAGTTTGCCAAGGCCACAGGGCTTTTCTCCCTCCAGACCAGCGGAGCCATAAAGGCTCTCGTTCAGCTGGGCAGGATACGGGAGGACGGAAAAGAGGGACGCAGCCGGACCTTTGTGAGGAGCGAAGGTGCCGGGCCGACAGAATAAAGGAGAAATCATGCTTTATCTTAAACCCGCCAACTACGGCGACATCGAAAAGGAATACCCCTTTGTCCGGGACATTCCCGCCGAGGAGAACAGCTACATCAACGAGTGGCACGGCGTCTCCCGGGAGGATTTCGAGCGGGTGGCGCTCAGAGCCATGATAGACAGCTCCAAGGGCATCAACCTCCCCGAGGGCTATGTGCCCGACACCACTCTGTTTCTCTGGAATGACGACGAGATCGTCGGCCAGTTCCGCATCCGGCATCATCTGTGTCCCTCTCTGGTGGAGGGCGCCGGCCACATCGGCTACTTCATCGCAAAGGAACACCGTGGAAAGGGCTATGGCACCGAGGGTCTGCGGCTGGCGCTGGAAGAGGCGCGGAAGCTCATTCCCGAGGAGGAAATATACCTGCGGGTGGACAGACACAACACGCCCTCTCTGCGGGTCATGCTGAACAACGGCGGATACATCCACCACGAGGACGAGCACAAGTACTATGTGCGCATAAAGAAATGACCGCCGGGGAATCAGCGGTCGGCGAGGCTTGATAGAAATGGAACACAATATCAGATTTATTACGGAAAGTGAACACTCCGTTCTGGAGGACTTCCTCTACGAGGCCATATTCATTCCCGAGGGCGTGGAGCCTCCGCCCCGCTCCATCATCGAGCGGCCGGAGCTGCAGGTGTATATAAAGGACTTCGGCCGCTATCCGGATGATCACTGCCTTGTGGCCGAGGTCGGAGGAAAGATAGTCGGCGCGGTGTGGGTGCGCATAATGGACGACTACGGCAATGTGGACGCCCAGACACCCTCCTTTGCCATCTCGCTGTACAGCGAATACCGGGGCAAGGGCATCGGCACCCAGCTGATGCGGCGGATGCTTGACCACCTCCGGGAGAAGGGCTATCGGCAGGCCTCTCTGGCGGTGCAGAAGGCCAACTACGCCGTGAAGATGTACCAGCGGGTGGGCTTCAACATCGTTGACCAGAACGACGAGGAGTACATCATGGTGTGCCCGCTGAATGGGTAAGCAATAATATTCAACATTAGATTTATTACACACGGAGGCCATTATGCTGAGACTACGCCCATATAAAAAATGCGACGCACAGCACATCGTCGGCTGGATAGGTGACGAATACGCCTTTCGCCAGTGGTGCGCCGACCGATACGACCGCTGGCCGATAACAGCCGACGACATTAACGCCCACTACGAGGCCTTCGCCCATGAGGACAATTTCTATCCCATGACCACCTTTGACGACAGCGGCGTGGTGGGACATATGATCCTGCGCTTTACCGACGAGGCGAAAGAGACTGTCCGCTTCGGCTTTGTCATCGTGGATGGCAGCCGCCGGGGCATGGGATACGGGAAAGCCATGCTCGCTCTGGCTAAAAAATACGCCTTTGAGCTGCTGGGCGCCCGGAAGATCACTCTGGGAGTGTTCAGGAATAACCCGAATGCTCTTAAGTGCTATGAAGCCTGCGGCTTCCGGGAGGTGCCGCGAAAAGAGCCGGAGTACTTCGACATCCTCGGCGAAAGCTGGGAATGCGTGGAGATGGAGCTGACTCCGGATAACTGATAGTCATAACTCACGACGATATAGCAAATTGTTTACATAGTCATACTATACCGACAAACAAAACCGCGCCGGAAAGGATCTTCTCCTCTCCGGCGCGGTCGTTATTTTACAGTATCAATCGGTGAAGCACGATCAGTTGTTGTCAACATCGGGGACATAATCGGCGTCGGGAATATCGTCTCCGCCGGGAGCGCCTGCTCCGGCGCCGCCGTTCTGGGCGTAGAGGATCTCGCTCAGCTTGTACATCTCCTGCTCCAGATCCTTGGTCTTGCTCTTGACCTCGTCAACGGAACCGGTGTCCTTGATGGCGCGCAGGGCGTTGATCTTGTCCTGAATGGAGGACTTCTGACCGCCGTCAACCTTGCCGCCCAGATCGTCCAGAAGCTTCTCGGTGGAGTAGATCATCTGGTCGGCGGCGTTGCGGGTGTCGACCTCCTCGCGGCGCTTGGCGTCCTCGGCGGCGTACATCTCGGCCTCGCGGACAGCCTTCTCGATCTCAGCCTTGTCCATGGAGGTGGAGGAGGTGATGGTGATGTGCTGCTCGCGGCCGGTGGCCTTGTCCTTGGCGGAAACGGAGACGATACCGTTGGCGTCGATGTCGAAGGTTACCTCGATCTGAGGAATGCCGCGGCGGGCGGGAGCGATGCCGTCCAGATGGAACACGCCCAGCAGCTTGTTGTCCCGGGAGAACTCGCGCTCGCCCTGCAGAACCTTGACCTCAACGGAGGTCTGGCCGTCAGCGGCGGTGGTGAAGACCTGAGACTTCTTGGTGGGGATGGTGGTGTTCTTCTCGATGATCTTGGTGCACACCTCGCCCATGGTCTCGATGCCAAGAGACAGAGGAGTAACGTCCAGCAGCAGGAGGCCTTCAACGTCTCCGCCCAGAACACCGCCCTGAATGGCAGCGCCCAGAGCGACGCACTCGTCGGGGTTGATGCCCTTGAAGGGATCCTTGCCGGTGAAGTTCTTTACGGCGTCGATAACGGCGGGGATACGGGTGGAGCCGCCAACCAGCAGAACCTTGTCGATCTCGCCGACGGAAAGGCCGCTGTCGGACAGAGCCTGACGGACGGGGCCCATGGTCATGTCGACCAGGTCGGAGGTCAGCTCGTTGAACTTGGCACGGGTGAGGGTGAGGTCAAGATGCTTGGGGCCGGTGGCGTCGGCGGTGATGAAGGGCAGGTTGATGGAAGCGGTGGTAACGCCGGACAGATCGCACTTGGCCTTCTCGGCGGCCTCCTTGAGGCGCCGCATGGCCATCTTGTCGCCGGACAGGTCAATGCCGCTGGTCTTCTTGAACTCGCTGATGATCCAGTCCATGACGCGCTTGTCGAAGTCGTCGCCGCCCAGACGGTTGTTGCCGGCGGTGGCCAGAACCTCCTGAACACCGTCGCTCATCTCGATGACCGAGACGTCGAAGGTGCCGCCGCCCAGGTCGTAGACCATGATCTTCTGGGCGTTTTCCTTGTCGATGCCGTAGGAAAGAGCGGCAGCGGTGGGCTCGTTGATGATGCGCTTGACTTCCAGACCGGCGATGCGGCCGGCGTCCTTGGTGGCCTGACGCTGGGCGTCGGTGAAGTAAGCGGGAACGGTGATAACAGCGCTGGTGACCTTCTCGCCCAGATAGGCCTCGGCGTCGTTCTTCAGACGCTGAAGGATCATAGCGGAGATCTCCTGCGGGGTGTAGCTCTTGTCGTCGATGGTGACGCGGTAGTTGGTGCCCATCTCACGCTTGATGGAAGCGATGGTGCGGTCGGGATTGGTGGTGGCCTGACGCTTGGCGACCATGCCCACCATGCGCTCGCCGTCCTTGGAGAAGGCGACAACAGAGGGAGTGGTGCGGGCGCCTTCGCTGTTGGGGATAACAACGGGCTCGCCGCCTTCGATAACAGCGACGCAGGAGTTGGTAGTACCGAGGTCAATACCGATAGTTTTTGCCATAATTACATATTCCTCCAAATCTTAGGCGAGAGTCTGTCTTTGGCAGATTCTCGGTTTAGTTTTCCGGTTGGCTTCAAATATCTGAAAACGCTTTGCCTTCGGCCGGGTCGTTCCCTCCGGAGTGTAAGCGATAATATTCAGAAATGAATTTCTGTCAGGACTTATTCTTCTGTCTGCACCATAGCGGGGCGGATGACCTTGCCGTTGAGGGTGTAGCCGCGCTGCATCACAAGAGTGATCTGGCCGCTCTCATACTCGCCGGTGGAGGCGATGCCCACTCCGTGGTGGAGGTTGGGGTCAAAGGTGTCTCCGGCCTCGCCGTAGGCCTCAACGCCCATTCCCTCGAGGATGGCTGTGGTCTGGCTGAGCACCATTTCGATGCCCTTGTGCAGAGCCTCGGCGGAGGTCACGTCGGCGGCGATGGCTCGCTCGAGGTTGTCCATGACCGGCAGAAGAGCGCTGATGCACTCGGCACGCACATCGCTGGCGATGGCTTCCTTCTCACGGACGGTGCGCTTGCGGAAGTTGTCGTACTCCGCGGCCAGACGCTGGTAGCTGTCCTTCAGCTTGGCCAGCTCCTCGTCACGGGGATCAGCCTCCCCGGCCGATTCCTCGGCGGGCTCCTCAACAGGCTCGGCGTCGGGAATGTCGTCAAATTCGGCGGCAACCTCGGCCTCGAGCTCTTCGGGGGTAAGCTCGGCGTCGGGCTGGACAGCGGCCTCGGCAGCGGCCTCGGCGCCCTTTTTCTTCTTGTCAAACATAGATATATGACTCCGTTTCTGTGATTATTGCCCGCGCGGGGCTGTGTTTTTATTCTCCGGTAAACAATATACCGGCTATTGACTATCGCATTCGATGGCGCTCATCACCCTGCCCACCGCGGAGGAGAAATACTCAATGCAGGGGATTATGCCGGAATAGTTCATTCTCATGGGGCCAATTATGCCCAGCCAGCCGGAGGCTCCTCCTCCGGAGCGGTAGCGGCAGGCGATTATGCTGGCCTCGCTGAGCTCATTGTGTCCCAGCTCGGTGCCGATGCAGACGTTGATGGAATCGTGGCAGTCGGCCAGAAGGCGGCCCATCTGCTCCCGGTCGGAGAGAAAGCCCAGCAGGCCTCGGAGGGCACGGTCGTCAAAATCGTCCCGGGCCAGAAGCTGAGCCTGACCGCTGAGCATCACCTGAGCCGACGTGCTTTCCCGGGCCAGCTCGCGAACCGCCGAAAGCAGCGGCTCGGCTCGTTCGGCCATATCTCCCAGCCGCTCACGCAGCCGGTTTATGGTGCGCAGGTTGATCTCCGATACCCGGCGGAAGCTGAATTCCGCGCGCAGCTCCTGACGGAGGATCTCCAGCGTGTCGCTGCTCAGTCCGTCCTCGAAGCGGCACATTCTGGTCTTGAGCACCGCGGGGGAAAGCATGAGGATGATGAGGCAGGAGCTGCCGCCGGTGCGCATGAGCTCCACGCCGGTGATGCGGGCGTCCTCGGCGGAGGGAGCGGTGGTCACCACCGCCATCCGGGTAAGGCCGGAGAGCATCTGGGAGGCGTGGCTCAGAAAGCGGTCGGGATCCATTCCGTAGCCGTTGAGCTCCACGTCAATGTAGCGGGTCAGATCCTCGGGCAGAGCCCGGTGGTTCATCAGCCGGTCGACATACATCCGGTAGCCCCTCTGGGAGGGGATGCGGCCGGCGGAGGTGTGGGGCTGAACAAGGTAGCCTCCCTCGGCGAGGGCGGCCATGTCGTTGCGCACGGTGGCGCTGGAGACATCTCCGAACAGCTCGGCCAGAGTCTTGGAGCCCACCGGTTCACCGTGCTCGACGTAATGCTCGATAATGGCGGCCAGAACGGCCAGCCGGCGCTTCTTTGGTTCCAAGTCCTCACCTCCGAATTAGCACTCTTGGGTGGCGAGTGCTAACTGACTGTCTATAATTTACCACACCCTGCCTCCTTTGTCAATATGTTATTGAAAAATTCCGCCGTTCATCACACTATTATTATGTTGCCATATGCCCTGAGGAGTGCTATAATATTGTTTAACTATATTATAATGCGCTTATAGCGTGCGGTTATCCCGAAAAACCAAAGCGCCGCAAGCGGAGAGGATCGTGAGGCTCAATGGCAAAATATCGCTACAGCAAAAGCAGTTCAATCTTTGACGAGGACAAAAAGATGTACATAATCATCGGCATATGCGCGCTGGCGGTCATCATTGCGCTGGTGCTGTGTCTGGTGCTGCAGGGTGATCCCGACAGCTCCGGGGATATCCCGGTGGTGGAGCAGGGAGACGATCTTGAGCCCATGCCCGGCTACAGCGACGAAGTGACCTCCACGGGCGACATTATCGACGGCGAGGACGGCCTCGGCGGGGCATTGACCAATGCCGATGGACTTTATCAGCGGGACGACGCCTCCACGCTGACCGTCAGCGGCCAGAACGCCGAGGGCTTCCGGTTCGAGCTTGTCCTTCCCGAGGGAACGGTCAGCGGAACGGCTGCTTTCGACGCGGATCGCAGCGCGGTGTACGAAAAGGCGGCCGGAGCCATCTACTTTGCCTTTGACGCCGGAGCGGTCTACCTGACCACCGACGGCGTTCTTGAGGAGCTTGGTCAGGCCGGAGCCGAGGGACTGTTTGTCCTCGTGCCTCCCGCGCCGACCACCACCGTCAGCGGCAGCGATGTGACCACCACAACAACAACAACGACCACCGCCTCGACCACTCAGGCCTCCGGCGGGAAATACGACCTCGATGTCATCAAGTCGGACGCCGTGAAGTCGGCACTGTCGGGCGTCATGTCTCAGGCTGATTATGCGCTGATGAACGATCTGCTCAGCGCCTCGGGCGGCTACGGCATAATCTACGGCACCGGCGAAGCCTCCAAGGAAAAGCAGGGACGCGCCTTCAACTACGACAGCCAGCTGGACGCTGTCATGTACTATTCCTTTGAGTCCGGAACCGGCCGTGAGGTCGTGGTGCTGTGCGCGGAGGGAACCAGGGTGTACGCCGGCGTGTGCGACGGCTCGGAATATCGTTACTATACCAATGACCCGGCAAGAAAGTCGGTCTCGGATGCCCCGAACTATATCCAGCAGTACGCCGGAATAAAGGGCATGACTCTGATAGGACAGTAAAATACCTCTCTGGATAAAAGGAGCGACGATATATGAGTGCATTCGGATTGTTGGTGATCCTTACCTTCCTGCTGGCCACCGGCGGACTGGTGGCGCTGATCTACGGCGGAAATACCGATCTTGCTGTTTCAAAGATTCTCATGTTCATTCTGCAGCTGCTCATCGCCCTTGAATTTGTGCTGGCGCTGTACGAGTATCCCTGCTATGTGGTGGACGGAATCATTTTTGTCTGCATGGGCGAGCCCAAGCTGGCGTGGATCATGCTGGGCATTCTCGGACTGATAATTGCCTTCGCTGTGGCAATGATCCTGCCCCGCATAAACTGGCGCAAATCCCTGACCGTTTCTCCGGCCAAGCTGATATTCTGCGGCCTGCTGCTTATGGCTCTGCTCACCTATACCGAGCTGTTCAACGGCATCTACTCCTTTGAGAGCTACGAGCACTTCACCGAGACACGGGCGCGGTACGAGCAGTACGACAACCGCTTCCTTCCCACCAAATACATACTCCACGCCGACGACGAGCACGGCGAGGAGGTAGCTCTGTATCCCTTCGACGTGACCACCGCCGCGGGAGTGCAGCCCTTTATCTACAAGGGCGAGACCTTCCTTGCCACCAACGAGGACGGCTCCACCGAGCTGTTCTATTATCCGTTCACCTATCGTCTCTATGAGGGCGCCGAGCCGGTGTCCTTTGAGGCGGCTCCCGCCGAGCCGGTGGTGACTCCGCCTCCCGCTCCTCCCTCGGCCACGGATGTATCCGGTTCTGATGTATCCGGCTCCGATGTGTCCTCGGCGGATGCCGCTCAGTAAGCCCCGCCCCTTCGGAGGTGAATGACCTATGATAAGGCGAAAGGTACGGGAGCTGCGCCTCCATTCCGACAGCACGACCCGTTCGGACTCCGGCTTCATATACCGGAACCTCAGCATAACCCGCATAGCCTCCACGGTGCGGGCGATGCTTTTCGGAAAGGGAATAACCCGCCGCTGGCTGCGTTCCTATTTCCTGCTGGTCACGCTGATGACCGTCATAATCGTCATCTGCATTTTCAGCATGGCCCGCAACTACTACCACAGCTCCATCGAGCAGGGCCTTCTGCAGCGCAGTGAGGTCACCATACAGTACTTCAGCAGCACCCTTAATTCCGGCGTCAACTCCGGAAACAGCGAGGCCTTCTATTCGGCTGCCCAGGCCTTTGTGGAGAGCTTTGACAGCCGCAACCGCATGGAGCTCCAGTTCCTCAACGCCTCCGGCGACATCATCGTTTCCTCCTCCGGCTTCAGTCTGGAAGAAGGAGATCCCCTCAACGACTACAAGCGGGCGGTTCAGTCCGAGGACGGCGAGGGCGTGTGGTCGGGAACCAACAGCAACGGCGAAGCGGTCATGGCCGTGTGCCGGCTCATTTCCGGCAGCAGCGCCAGCGGCGGAGCGGTGCGCTTCGTGGTCTCGCTGGAATCGGCCAACCAGCTCGTGGCCTATATCGCGGTGGTAGCCGTGAGCGTTTCCGTTCTGGTTCTGATCCTGATGCTCATGTCCGGCAGCTATTTCATCAACTCCATCGTCGTGCCGGTAAAGGCCATCACCCGAAGCGCCAACAAGATAGCCAAGGGCGACTTTGACATCCGTCTTGAGGCCGCCGCCGACGACGAGATCGGCGCCCTTGTGGCCTCCATAAACTCCATGGCCGTGGAGCTGGCCGACAGCGAAAAGGTCAAGAACGACTTTATCTCCAGCGTGTCCCACGAGCTGCGCACTCCTCTCACCGCCATAAAGGGCTGGGGAGAAACGGTCATGGGCTGCGGCCCGGAGGATAGCTCCCTGAGAGAAAAGGGTATGGGCATAATCATCGGCGAGACCGACCGCCTGAGCGGTCTGGTGGAGGAGCTGCTTGACTTTTCCCGCATCCAGAGCGGCCGCATGACCATGAGCATACAGCCCCTCGACCTCGTCAGCGAGGCCGACGACGCGGTGGAGATGTTTGCCGAGCGCTGCTCGGCGGAGGGCAAGACCATCACCTTCAAGCCTTCCGACCAGCCTGCGCGTATCTTCGGCGACCGCAACCGCCTGCGTCAGGTAATGATAAACATAATCGACAACGCCATAAAATACACCGACGAAAGCGGCCTGATCGAGGTCGCGGTGTCCCGCGCCGACGACCACGCCCTCCTCACCGTTTCCGACAACGGCTGCGGTATTCCCCAGAGGGAGCTTTCCCGGGTCACCAAGCGCTTCTACAAGGCCAACACCCGGCGGGCCGGCTTCGGCATCGGCCTTGCGGTGGCCGACGAGATAATAACCCTGCATCAGGGACGGCTGCTCATTGACAGCGCGGAGGGCAAGGGCACGACCGTGTCCGTCCGTCTGCCTCTGGCTCCCCGTTTCGATCTTGAAAAGGCGGTCAGCCCGCCGATACAAAGCAAAGATTTACGGAGTGATAAAGAATGAAACCATCTGCACAGCGCGGCCTGCGCCGGAAAACGGCTCTGCTGCTTTCCCTTGTTCTGTTTCTGCTTCTGCTGCCCATGGGCGGCTGCGCCAAGAGCGACTGGGAGGGCGTGTGGAGACGCACCGGCGACGCCACCTACTCCCGGGCGGAAATGACCATATCCGACGCCGGCGGCAGCGGATTTGTCTTTTCCATCGTCCTTTACAACGGAAATGAGGTAGGCCGGGTCACCGAGCTGAGCGCCACCTACGACGACTCCTCCAAGCGCACCGCTCACTGTACGGTTCCGGATACCCGCGCCTACATGGACTTTTCTCTGGATGAATACAACGAGCTGGATGTTACATATGGCTACGAGATATTCAGCGAGGATGCCATCGGGATCATCGAGAGCGAGCTGTTCGGCTTTGAGGCGCCTGCCTATGTCACCGGCCACTACAAGCGGGGCGAGGTGGAGTACCTCAACCAGACGCTGTACGACGCGGGCATTCTCACCATGGAGGAGGATCAGCGCATAAGCAGGCTGATGCCCGACAATGTCTATATGCGCCTCATGGACTGCTTCCAGACATGGAAGATCAGCAACGGAGAGGAAGTTCCCGGAGACGATCCCCACAGCCGGAAGAACAAGCATGAGGACGAGATCGGCGCCTATGTATACTACGGCTCCAACACCATGCAGGAATACGCCGCCATCGTTATCATCTACGACGACGGCACGGCCAGCGCGGTCGTTTCCATGATCGACGGCGCGCCCATATACTACTCAAGCAACGCCATATACAAGGATGGCTCCCTCACTCCTCTGCCCGTACAGAAATGGCTGGCGGACTACAACAAGGAACAGGAGGCCATAGCCGCCGCTCAGCAGCCCGCTCCCTCTGCTCCCTGACCGACAACGGCCCACAGCCGCGGCATAAAAGACAACATAATGAATCGGAGGTAAACAACATTGTCTGAAACCCGCTCCACCGGCGTCAAAGGCTTCTTTGAGCGCAAAAACCTCAACATTTCCGCAAAGGTTTATTTCATCGACGCCATGGGTGCCATGGCCTTCGGTCTGTTCGCATCCCTGCTCATCGGCACCATCTTCAATACCCTGAGCAACTGGACCAACATGGAATTCTTCTCCACCATGGCCATCTTCGCCAAGGCCGCCACCGGCGCCGCCATCGGCGTGGCCGTGGCTCACACCCTCAAGGCTCCTCCCCTTGTTCTCTACACCTGCGCCGCCGTGGGCTTTGCCGGCTACTGCTACGGCGCCGGCATCACCGATGTGGCCGCCATCGCCTCGGGCAGCGGCAACCCGCTGGGCGCCTATGTCTCGGTGCTGGTTGCCTGCGAGCTGGGCAAGCTGGTCTCCAAGGAGACCCGTCTTGACATCATCCTGACTCCCACCGTCACTCTGGCCTCGGGCACAGCCGTTGCTCTGTGGCTGGCTCCCGGGCTGGGCAAGCTGATGACCTCCATCGGCAACCTCATTACCGACGCCATGACCAAGGAGCCTCTGCTCATGAGCATTGCCGTTTCGGTCATCGTGGGCATTCTGCTCACTCTGCCCATCAGCAGCGCCGCCATCTGCGCCGCTATCGGCATTTCCGGCCTTGCCGGAGGCGCTGCCGCCGCCGGATGCTGCGCCCAGATGATCGGCTTTGCCTTCATGAGCTTCTCGGACAACGGCTGGTCGGGCGTCGCCGCTCAGGGCATCGGCACCTCCATGCTCCAGATGCCCAACATCGTGCGCCGTCCCTTTGTGTGGCTGCCGCCCATTATCGTTTCGGCCATCACCGGCCCCATCGCCACTCTGGTCTTCGGTCTTGAGTGCAGCGGCGTAAACGCCGGCATGGGAACCTGCGGCTTTGTCGGCCCTCTGGGTATTCTGCAGGACAGCCAGCACAGCTGGTGGACCTACATCGGCATTCTGGTGGTCTGCTTCATCCTGCCCGCGGTGCTCACTCCGGCCATTGCCGCTCCCTTCCGCAAGCTGGACATCATCCGCGAAGGCGACCTCAAGCTGGAAAAGGGCTGCTGATCTGCCGCCGCGCCATTGAAAAGTGATATTATACTGAGAGATAATCATACCGGAGGATAATATGGATAACTTCAATTTCAAAGAGCTTGAATACACCCGTCCCGACTGCTCCGCGCTGAAAAAGCGGCTCAGAGCCATTGTGGGCGAGGCTAAAAAGGCCAAGACCTACGAGCAGCTCAAGGCGGCCTTCACCCGCTTTGAGGCCGAGCTGGTAACATTCATCGAAATGTCCACCATCGCCAGCATCCGCCACACTCTCGACACCACCGACAGATTCTGGGAGACCGAAAACGACTGGCTGGAAAAGCAGGGCCCTCTGGTCAGCGCTGTTCTGCTGGGGCTGGTAAAGGTTCTGCTGGACAAGAAATGGGAAAAGGATCTGCGTGCCGATTACGGCGACGAGCTCATCGAGTCCCTCGACCGCAGCCGCCGCAGCTTCTCGCCTAAGATCATCCTCCTTGCCCAGAAGGAGAGCGCCCTCTGCAGCAAGTATCAGAAGCTCATCGCCTCGGCCAGCATTCCCTTTGACGGCGGAACCCAGAACCTCTACGGCATGAAGAAGTATCTGGAGCACGAGGATCGGGAGGTCAGAAAGGCCGCGTGGGACGCCTACATCGGCTTCTTTGCCTCCCACGAAAAGGAATTTGAAGATATATTCGACAAGCTGGTAAAGCTGCGCCACAAGATGGGCCGCCGCATGGGCTTTGAGAATTTTGTTCCTCTGGGTTATCTCCAGCAGAGCCGCAGTGACTACGGCCGCGAAGAGATCGAAAACTTCCGGGAGCAGGTGCGCACCGTTCTCACTCCCTTCTGCGCCGAGCTGTATGAGGCTCAGCGCCGCCGCCTCGGCCTTGACGAGCTGATGGTCTGGGACGAGGAGCGCATCTATCCCGACGGCAACGCCGATCCCATCGGCACCGAGGAGGAGCTGGTGGAGAAGGCACGGCAGATGTACCACGAGCTGTCTCCGGAGACCGCCGAGTTCATCGACTACATGATCGACCATCAGCTGATGGATCTGACCAACCGGCCCGGAAAGGCCGCCACCGGCTACTGCACCATGCTGCCGGTGCTCAAGGCGCCCTTTGTTTTCTCCTGCTTCAACGGCACTCTTGGCGACGTCCATGTGCTCACCCACGAGCTGGGACACGCTCTTGCCGCCTACAGAGCCGCCCGCCGGGTCAAGACAATGCTGCTGGCTCAGTCGGGCACCGACATCGCCGGGATCCACCCCATGTCCATGGAGCAGTTCTGCCACCCCTGGGCCGAGAGCTTCTTCGGCGACAACGCCGACAAATTCCGCTTCACCCACACCCAGAATGCCCTTACCTTTGTGCCCTTCGGCGTGGCAGTGGACGAATTCCAGCACATCTGCTACGACAAGCCTGATCTGACTCCCAAGCAGCGCACCGCCGAGTGGCGCAAGCTGGAGGAAAAATATATGCCATGGCGCAAGTACGCCGCCGACGATGAGTTTTCCAACCGCGGCGGCTGGTGGTATCACAAGATCCACATCTTCCTCTACCCCATGTACTATATCAACTATACCCTGACCACCATGGGCGCCCTCGAATTCGGCAAGCGCTACGCCGAAGACAGAGCGCGCGCGTGGAAGGATTATCTGGCTCTGTGCGATGCCGGCGGCTCCCTGAGCTACCTCAATCTGCTCAAGGTGGCCAATGTATCTGTGCCCTTTGAGGACGGCGCCGTTGAGCGCGCCACCTCCCACGCCCGCCAGACCCTGCGGGAGGCCATTGAAAAGGAAGGAACTGCCAACTGATTATGGATACCATCCGCAAGATAGTTTTTGTGTGCACCGGCAACATCTGCCGTTCTCCCATGGCTCTGGGCTTTGCCCGGAGAGAGGCCGCCGAACGCCGCCTTTCCGTGGAGCTGGCCAGCGCCGGCACCTGCGCCCTTGACCGCTCACCCGCCTCCCGCAACGCCGTGGAGGCCTGCGCCGAGCGGGATATAGACATCAGCGCCCACGAAGCCGCTCAGGTCGACCCGGCCAAGGATGACGAGGGCACCGTTTATGTGTGCATGACCCCTCAGCACGTCCAGTGGCTGCGCCGGGTGGCCGGCATAGACCCGGAGCGCCTTGAGCTGCTGGGCAGCGGCGTGCCCGATCCCTACGGCGGCGACATCAATGTCTACCGCCGCACCCGGGACATCCTCGAGATGGAGGTGCGCGACCTTTTTGACCGCCTCGCGCCTCAGATGCGCCGCAAGGCTCAGTACTCCGAGAAAAAGGAGCTTGACCCGGAGCTTATCCCCGTTGTAATCGGCATGAGGGAAAGCGACCTTTCTGATGTGGCCGAGCTGGAGCGCCGGTGCTTCAATGACCCGTGGACAGAATCGGCTCTGACCGACTCCCTCAACGACCCCTGCGCCCGGATGATGGTGGCTCTGTACAGCGGCGCGGTGTGCGGGTATATCTGCCTCATGCTCACCGACGACAACGGCTACATTCCCCGTGTGTGCGTCCGTCCGGCCTATCGCAGAAGAGGCGTGGCCACCGCGCTGATGAAGGCTGCTGAGGCCGCCTCCAGAGACTTCGGCTGCACCTCAATCACCCTCGAGGTGCGGGAGTCCAACACCGCCGCCGCCGCGCTGTACGACAGCCTCGGCTACGAGTCGGTGGGCAAGCGGCCGGGCTTCTATTCCGACCCCATAGAGGCGGCAATCGTTATGACCAAGCCTCTTGACGAGGATACACTGTGAGCGCGGAGAAGGAGCTGCTCAGCCGTGTGCGCGCGGCTGTGGACAAATACGCCATGATCCCGCCGGGAGCCTCGGTGGCCGTGGGCGTTTCCGGCGGCAAGGACTCCCTCTGCGCCCTTTACGCGCTGGCCAAGTTCCGGGAGTTTCATCCCAGCGGCTTTACCGTAAAGGCCATCAGCGCCGACATGAGCTTTCACGGCAAGCCCACGGATTTTTCCGCGGTGGGCGAGCTGTGCGCCGAGCTGGGCGTGGAGCATATCATCCGCCCCACCCGGTTGTATGAGATAATCTTTGAGGAACGCAGAGAGAGCAACCCATGCTCCCTCTGCTCCCGTATGCGCCGGGGAATCCTTCACGCCGAGGCCAAGGCCGCCGGGTGTGATGTGGTCGCCCTCGGCCACCACGCCGACGACGCGGCGGAAACGGTGCTGATGAACCTGCTGCGGGGAGGACGCTTTGAGGGCCTGCCGGCAAGAAGCTATCTCGATCGCAGAGACATAACCGTCATCCGGCCGCTGATATTCTGTCCGGAAAGTCTGTGCTCCCGGTTTGCCGCCGAGAAGGCTCTGCCGGTGGTGGTCTCAGAATGCCCGGCGGACGGCAACACCGAGCGGGCCAATGTCCGCGAGCTTATCGAGCGGCTGGCGGAGGACTACCCGGATATCAAGGCCAAGCTGACCGGCGCCGCCGAGAGAATGTACGACAAAATGTAATATCAACACAAATTAATCCCGAACGGAGATAACATGAGAAGCAAGACACGCAGGCAGGAGATAGTTGGAGAATACCGCAAAGAGCAGATACAGATGATAGCCCTGATTCTGGCTTTTCTGGTGCTGCTTGTGGCCATGATGATAAACTGCGGGCGTACCTGCGGCTGCGGCGGAGCCGATGATCAAGGCCCAACTGAGGAACAGACCGAGACCGGGCCCGGAAGAGGCGCGGCGGATATAGAAGCCCTCTGGACGGATATGAACCATGAGGATCGCCAGTTTGTAACGGGTCTGAGCGAATATCCCCGCCTTGTCAACCGGGATAATCCCCTGCCTCTTGGATACGCGCCGCCCAGTCCGGTCACCCTCCACGGTATGCCCGAGGGCGAGGCCAATTCGCTGAATTACGACGCGGCCAGAGCCTTCTACTCCCTGAGACAGGCCATGCTGGACGACGGCATCGCCATACTGCCCCTCAGCGGCTACCGCTCCTACGAGGAGCAGGTGATGATCTTCAATTACAATGTCCAGCTGCATACAGAGGAGGGCATGACGCCCGAAGAGGCCCGGGCGTATACCGAGCGGTTCGTCTCTCTGCCCGGCACCAGCGAGCACCAGTACGGTCGCTCTATCGACGTGACGCTGGACGGCACCACCGACCACAGCTTCCACGAGACCGAGCAGGGACAGTGGCTCATCGACCACGCCCATGAGTTCGGTTTTGTCATCCGCTACCCCGAGGACAAGGAGGAGGTCACCGGCATCGGCTACGAGCCGTGGCACCTGCGCTGGGTAGGCGTGGAGCACGCCGGATTCATGACCCGCTACAACCTGTGTCTGGAAGAATACATAGAGATGATAAGAAAATATAATTCCATGGCGGTGATGATCGATGAATGACCGCACACCGCTTTATTCGGCGCTGACCGGCCACACCGGAAAGGGCAGAGTATCTCTGCACACTCCGGGGCACAAGGGCAGCGCCTATGTTCTCGGGGGCATTGCTCTTTCCCTCGACCTGACCGAGCTGCCCGACACCGACGCCCTTTATGAGGCGGAGGGAGCCATCGCCCGGGCAGAGGAGCTGGCCACGGAGCTGTTTGGAGCCGACCGGACGGTGTTTTCCGCAGGAGGCTGCTCTCTGGCCATACAGGCCATGCTCCGCTGCTGCTGCGACGAGGGAGACAAGGTCATAATGGATCGCGGCTGCCACCGCACCGCCGTCAACGCCGCGGCTTTGCTGGGCCTTGAACCGGTGTGGCTGCTGAGCGAAAGCCGAAGCGCCGACGGGCTCTTCCCTCTGCCCTCGGCGGAGGATGTGCGCCGCCTTCTGGACAGCCATCCCGACGCGAAGGCGGTGTACATCACCTCGCCCGATTATATGGGTAGGCTGTGCGATGTGTCAGGAATTGCCGCCGAATGCCGCCGCCGGGGAATACCTCTTCTGGTGGATAACGCCCACGGCAGCCACCTGATCGCCTTTGACGGACTGCATCCGCTGAAGCAGGGCGCGGCCATGACCGCCTGCTCGGCTCACAAGACCCTTCCGGTGCTGACCGGCGGAGCCTTTCTCAGCAGTGCCGACCCGAAGCTGTCGGCGGGAATGAAGGGAGCCATGGCGCTCTTTGGCTCCACCAGTCCCTCCTATCTTATAATGGTCTCCCTCGACCTCTGCCGGGCATGGCTTGAGGAGGAAGGCTTCGAGCAGCTGAGGAGAACCGCCGCTCTGTGCGATGATATCCGTGCCCGTGCTCTGGAGGCCGGTTTTGCCGTTCCTGAGGGAAACCGCGACCCGATGAGAATAACCCTGCTCACCCGTCCGGCGGGCATGAGCGGAATATTTGCCGCCCAACTGCTCAGGGACAGCGGCTTTGAGCCGGAATACGCCGACGAGACCTGCCTTGTGCTGTTGCCCACGCCCTTTGTGACCGAGGAGCAGATGTCCGCTCTGGGCGACGCCATTGTCCGGATGCCCGGTCTGGCCGGTGAAAAGGAACAATCGGAAATTCCATCCATCGGCAGTGTGCTTTCCCGCGCGAGAGAATCGCGCCGGGTCATGCCCCTGCGCCGGGCGGCCCTTTCGTCCCGCCGGTGGGTCCGCGTCGACGAGGCCGCCGGACAGATCGCCGCGGCAAGTGTCTGTCCCTGCCCGCCGGGAGTGCCCATAGTGATGCCCGGAGAGCTGATTTCACCCGAGTGCGCCGGACTGCTCCGCGGGCTGGGGATCGACCGGGTGGAATGCGTGGAGAAATAAGTATAAATAAGTATAATAAAAGGCCGTCCCGACTGCGAAAAGCCGGGGCGGCCATAGTGCTTATTGGGGATTTTTACTCCGCCACGAAGGAATAGGTGGCTCCCTCCACGATCTCGGTGGTGTCCACTCCGGTCATGGCATACTCGCCGTTGACATAGAAGGCCCAGTATTTACCGTCGGTTTCGTAGTCGAGGGTGGTGCCGTCCACGGTCTTGACATAGAGACCGTAGTCGCCCTCCTCGCCGGAAATAAGGCCCAGTCCGGTCAGAGCGTCGCCCACGATGTCCTCGTCGGTGAGGATCTCGTAGGTGCTTTCCTTGCCGCTGGGGTCAGTGACGGTGAAGGTGAATCCGGTGTCGCCTTTACCCAGCACATTGTCGTTGCTGTCTCCGCAGCCTGCCGCGAACAGTGCCATAGCCGCAATCAGCACCACGCAAAGGATCAGAGACAGCGATCGTGAAAATCGTTTCTTCTGCATTTTGCATTCTCCTTTTTATTTTGTCCAAGACCCTTTGCCGGCGCTCGCGGCTTTATGCGGGCTTGGCTGTGTCCGAAAAATATTTCGACTCGGCGCATCCTCTGTCCGCCTTCTCAGGGTGTCCCCAATGGCTTTTCTCCGGCTTGCGGCTCCGGATAGAACAGAGGCTGTTTCGGCGCGCCTCACGGCGACGGGCTCGTGCGGGATTTTCACCTGCTTCCTTTTCGGACAGGGCTTATTGTACCACTGAAATCCGCCGAAGGCAAGCCGGAAAATAATATTTGCTTGCCTTTGCCGGCGGCATCCGCTAAAATGAGAGCAAGGAGAGTGAAAAGCAATGGACATCGAAGTAAATTATCGAAACAAACGAAGCTACAACACCGCAAAATATCCTCTGCGGCAGGGAAAATTCTGGACATGGCTGATCTGGGCTCTTTCAAAATTCGTTCTGGCAGGAAAGGATTATAAGGTAGAAAAGATCGGCATGGAAAACCTCAAGCCGCCCTATATGGTTCTGAGCAACCATATGCACTTTGTGGATTTTGAGCTGGCCGCCATGGCCACATGGCCCTACCCGGTGAACAATGTGGTAAATATCGACGGCTATGTGGGCAAGGCCGTGCTGATGGAGTGGATAGGCGCCATCTGCACCCGCAAATTCACCACCGATGTGCACCTTATCAAATCCATCCGCAAGGTGCTCCAGCGGGGAGATATCCTCACCCTCTATCCCGAGGCGCGCTACACGCCCTGCGGCACCACAGCCTTCCTGCCCGACACCCTCGGCCGCATGATAAAGAAGAACAAAACACCGGTGGTGGCCATAGTCCACCGGGGCAACCATCTGTACGCTCCCTTCTGGGATGTGCGCCACAAGCGAAAGGTTCCTCTGCGCACCACGGCCAAGCTGATCCTCACCACCGAGCAGATCGAACAGATGACCGCCGAGGAGATCAACGAAACCCTCCGCCGTGAGCTGGACTACGATGAATACCGCTATCAGAAGGACAACCATATCCTCATAAAGGAGAAATTCCGCGCCGAGGGTATGCACCATGTCCTTTACCAGTGCCCCCACTGCATGGCCGAGTCCAAGATGGATTCAAAGGGAAGCCAGCTCTTCTGCACAGCCTGCGGCAAACGCTGGAACTGGAACGAGGACGGCACCCTTGAGGCTCTTGAGGGCGAAACGGAGTTTGACCACATTCCCGACTGGTTCGAGTGGGAGCGTCAGCAGGTAAAGGAGCAGATAGAGCGGGGAGAATACTCCTTCAGCGACGAGGTGGAGGTCTATTCCCTGCCCAGATGCTGGCGATATATCCCGCTGGGCAAGGCAAAGCTCACCCACGACGAGGAGAACGGCTTTGTTCTGGAAGGTGTTTACCGCAAGAAGCCCTACCGCGTCCAGCGTCTGCCCATCCAGCTCAACAGCCTCCATGTGGAATATGCCTTCCCGCCCCTCAAGCGGCGGGAGTGTCTGGATTTTTCCACCACCAACGATTCCTTCTACTGCTGCACATCCAAGAAATATGTGCTCACCAAGCTGGCCTTTGCCACCGAGGAGCTGTTCCAGCGCAGTCAGCGCGCCATCGCCTCGGCTCAGGGAAAGGACGAGGGCTGAAAAACGACATAGACAAAGCACCGGCTTTCGCTGTTTCGCGGGGGCCGGTGCTTTTGCGTGTGGATATGTTGTTGCCACGGGCGGAGAACTTGACTTCATCGGCGGGATGTTGTATATTTTTATCAGATGTAGAGTCAATGGGGATCGAGAAATCGCTTCTTTAAGCAATTTCCTTTGCCGTTCTTGATTCTGCATCTGTTTTTTGTCAGAACATTCAAGAACCAATTGACGCAATTCGTCTCTCTTTTGTGGAGAGTCCTGAAATATCCGTACTTTCAGTGTTTTACAGACAGCTTTACTGTATCACACAGGCTTTTCTTGATTGCTATTTTTGCCTACTGTAACGCATCTATTGTAATCCTATATGGGCCGGTGCTTTTGCGTGTAGATTCCTCTTGACATTTTCGCAAGAACATGGTATAAGAAGAAAAGTGACCGGGTGGTCATTTTATATTTGCCGAGCGAGTGACCGGGTGGTCACCGGGAAGGAGAAGGATATGCCCACGCGCAGATTTCAGGAGCTTGCACCGGAAAAGAGAGAAAGGATAATCTCAGAAAGCATAGCGGAATTTGCCCGCTATGGATACGAGAACAGCTCCACCAACCGGATAACCGCTGCCTCCGGTATCAGCAAGGGCAGTCTGTTCAAGTATTTCGAGGGTAAGGAGGAGCTGTATCTCTATGTGCTGGAGCTTGCCTCCGGAGAGATGGTTGCCGACCTCGGAGCGGCCGCGGAGGGGCTTTCCAGCGACATTTTCGCCTTGGCGGCGGAGTATTCGGCGCTGGAGTTCGAGTGGTATGCCGCACATCCGGAAAAGGCGCGGCTTATCATTCGTGCCTTCACCCGGAGCGACAGCGATATTTACCGCCGGGTAGCGGAAAAATTCAGCGGCGCCGACGAGGACATCTATTACAGCCTGCTGGAAAACATCGACACCGACCGCTTTGTCTACGACCGGGGAAAAACCATAGATATCGTCAAATGGTTCCTCAAGGGCTTCAACGAGGACTTCCGGGAGCGGCTGTGCTGCGGAGAAGAAACCGACACCGAACAGCTGAAGAACGAATACATCGCCGCCCTGACCGGACACATGGAGATTCTCCGGGCGGCTCTTGTGCGATAAGGAGGAGAGAAATATGGCATACAACGCGAAGAATTTGACCGTCTCCGTCAACGGCCTGACCATGAGCTGCGCTGTTTTCGGCAAAGGGAAAAAGAATCTTGTAATGATTCCCGGGCTGGGCGACGCCCTGCATACGGTCAAAGGTATGGCCGGTACGCTGTCGTCCATGTATAAGCTCTTTGCAAGGGAATACCGGGTGTATATGTTCAGCCGGAAGGAGGAGCTGGAGGCCGGCTGCTCCTCCCGGAGCATGGCCAATGACCTTTTTGAGGGAATGAAGGCGCTGGGCATCGAAAAAGCCGACGTCCTCGGAGTGTCTCAGGGAGGCACCATCGCCCAGTGGCTGGCCGCGGAGCATCCTGAGACAGTGGGACGCCTTGTGCTGGCGGTGACATACTCCGCCGTCAACGACACGGTTCGGGAAAGCGTCGGCCAGTGGATAGAATGGGCGGAAAGAGGGGACTATCGAAGCATATTTGCCGACACCGCCGAGCGGAGCTACACCGAGGCCCGCCTGAAGAAGTACCGCCCCTTCTATTCCCTTCTCAGCCGGATGACCGCGCCCAAAAGCCTTGCCCGCTTTATTGCGATGGCGAAGGCCTGCCTTGAGCACGACGCTTCGGAGGCCCTTGGCCGCATATCCGCACCCACGCTGGTCATCGGCGGCGCCCTTGACCGCATTGTGGGCGGGCAGGCGGCGGCAGAGCTTGCCGGAAGCATCGCCGGCAGCGAGCTGTATATATACGAAAGCTACGGCCACGGACTGTACGAGGAGGCGGGCGACTTCAACCGCCGGGTACTGGAATTTATGAAAAAGCAGTAGAGCGCACAAAACCGCCCTGACCCAGCGAGATG
>JAZSQO010000005.1:0-5717 GCA_045538015.1 Acutalibacteraceae bacterium
TTCTTCACCACAAAGCGGGCCAGCAGAAGCAGGATAAGCACATCGATTATTATACCCATTTATTAACACTGCCTTTCGTAGCAGAAGAATGAATGATGGAGCAATCAGCGGTTGTGCTGGTTGCGGGAGGTGATGAAGTCCACCGAACGCTCCAGAGCGTCGCGGCTGGCCTCGGGCATGGGCTTGCCGGCGTTGCGGAAGTCGAAGGCGTCGGCAAAGGCGTGGAGGTCATCCACCAGACTGCGGCAGTAGCCGGCAGCCTGCCGGTTGGCCTCGGCGCAGAAGCTCTTGTACTGCTTGCCCAGTGCTTTTTTGCCCTCTTCGATCATGCGCTTGTAGTGGGGCAGGCAGATGTGCTCCTGAGAGGCGAAGAGCGCCCGGAATTCAGCCTCGTCCCGGTAGGAGCGGTAGACCGTGTCCAGCGCCCGGGCAAGGTTGCTTTCGATCATGTCGCACACAAAGCAGCTCTTTTCCAGCTTGTCAAGGCCCTTGATGGCCGCGCCGTCCACGGAGCGAAGGAGCCGCTTTTCGATCTCCTCCAGATGGGTGGTCAGAGTCAGGCACACGGGCAGCCGCTGGCCGGTCTTGGCCAGCATATGGAAGTAGTGGCGCTCGCAGAAGCCGGTCTTGTTGGTCATCTCCCGGATGTCCGGCTCCATCATGGCCGCTCCGGTGATGTAATCAACATACTTTTCCTCTATGGTCTTTCTCATGCGGCAGATGGGGCAGCCGCCGGTCTGTTCAAATACCTCGTTTACGGGGATGGTACAGATAGTCTCTCTCATGAGCGGTACACATGGCGTCGGCCGACGCCGTCTCCTCCTTGAAAAATTATGTTGATTTAATAATTCCCTAACAATCGCATGATATAATATTAACGGAATACAGGTACACTTACGCAGTTTCCTGAATTATTATTCTACCACACAATGTCGATATTGACAATACACAAAGCCGAAAAACAGCCGTTTTTAATATTCCGGCAGAGGCCTTTCGCGGCCGAGCCGTGAAGAGGAGGAAAAGACGGCAGAAAAACATAAAATTTGTATCGTCGAAAGCAACAACATTTCCATTTTCGATTGTATTTGCGGCCATTAAGTGATATTATTTTATTGTAAAAGTGGTGTAGGTCTGAAGGAGGTGATAAGCCGGATGGCGGTCAGAGATATTCCCGAGCTAAAAAGCGATATTCTCAGTCTCAAGGAGAGCGTGGAGACCGCGGTGCTGGTGCATTGCTATCAGGATCCCGATCTGGCCGATGTCGCCGACGGAGTGGGCGACTGCATAGAGCTGGCCGAGGCGCTGAAGAAAAGCGGTCACCGCCGCGCGGTGGTGTGCGGCGTGCGCTACGTGGCCGAGGTCATCTCCCTGCTCTGTCCCGACCGGGAGATAATCCTTGCCCATCCTCAGGCTCGCTGCCCCATGTCCGGGCAGGTCTATCCCGGCCGGGTAAAAACCTGGCGGGAGGAGCATCCCGACACCTGCGTGGTGTGCTCGGTACACTTCGGCGTCAGGCTCATGGCCGAGTGCGACCTGTGCGTCACCCAGAACAACGCTCTCAAGGTGCTTGAAACCTCAGAGGCGCGCCGTATGCTTCTGCTGACCGACAGCAGCCTCGGGCAGTGGCTCAGAGAGCGGCTGCCGGAAAAGGAGATCGAGCTGTGGCCGTGCAGCTGTCCTGCCATGACCGCGGTGAAGGCCGTGGATGTGGAGCTGTGCCGCACCAAATGGCCGGAGGCGGTGGTGGCGGTCAACGGTGCCCTTGCCCCCGAGGTGATCGCCGCGGCGGATATGTCCGGCAGCACCGACGAGATAATGCGCTTCTGCGCCGATTCCCACAAGGATGTCATTGTAGGCGACGAGGTCAGCGTGTGCAGCACCCTAAACCGCCGACATCCGGAAAAGAGAATATGGCAGCTGGCTCCCAGCAAGCTCATCTGCAGCAACATGAAGCTCACCGGTCTGGAAACTCTGGAGCGGGCCCTCAAGGGAGAGTTCGGATGCCCGGTGTCCAACGCGCCCGGAACAGCCAGCCGTGCCCTTGTTCCGCTGACAAGGATGCTCGAGCTGGCGGTAAAAGAAAAAAATTTAAAAATAACTGAACAAACTTAAAAAAAGGCTTTCTTTTTTTGCAAATAAGTGTTATAATCTAAAATCGAAAATACGCCAGATATTTCCTTATTAGAAATTTCAGGAAGATATGTGAAAAAATCGGTAACGGACACTGCACGGATTTATAAGAAATTCCGGACAGTGCGTAAATATATTATCCGTCTCACGAGGCGGAATGCGTAACGCATGGAGTGAAAAAATTATGAGAAAACCGCAGACCCCGGAAAAGAGAGCTGAAATGGCCCGTGTGGGCGCTCGTCTGAATGAGATCAGAAGAGAAGCCGGCCTGTCGCTGAGCGATGTGGCTGACCGACTCAGCCGCGAGTTCGGAGCCAATACAAATAAAGGCATGATCTCAAAGTACGAGAACGGCATCCATGAGCCATCTGCCAGCACCATCTACTGCCTTAGCCGCATATTCGGCGTGTCTCCCGACTACATCATGTGCCGCACCGACGAAAAATTTGAATCGGCTCCGGCTCAGGGCACCGAAGCTGTCGGCTACTGTGTCAAGCTGTACAATTCCATGACCGACCGCGATGTCGGTGAGCAGGACGAGTCGAAGACCATCCTTATTCCCAAGGACTGGCTGGTGGGCGGCAGGGAGTACTTTGCCTTCCGCGTCAAGGGCGGACGGGCGGCTCCCCGCTATTTCGACGGCGACATCATCGTCTTCGAGCGCAAGATCAAGACCAAGAAGGATCAGGCGGCTCTCGTCAGCATCGGCGGCGACGAAGCCACCCTCTGCCTTGTGACCAAAAAGCGCAACGGCAAGATCATCAAGCCTCTGGATCCGGCCTATGACAGCCACTTCTACACCACCGAGGAGATCGCCGACGTCCCCGTCAAGATCCTCGGCGTCGCCGTTGAGCTGCGCCGTCAGGACATCGACGACCGGGAAAGATAATCTGAATCAAAGAACCGCAGCGGTCACTGTGCCGCTGCGGTTTCTGTTTGTGACCGATGCTTGACAAGGAGCCGGTCACCCGGGTATCATAATAGCGTTATAAATTTTTCGCGTAAAAGCGCCGGAGGATAAATCTATGCCGGAATACAAGCCGGGCGATCTGCCCCGCCTGCGGGCCAAGGCCATGAAGCTGCCTCTGCGTCCGGGCGTTTATATAATGAAGGACAGCACCAATAAAATAATATACATCGGCAAGGCCAAAGCGCTCAAGAACCGGGTCAGCCAGTATTTCGGCTCCCAGAACAACCACACGGGCAAGGTGCGCTCCATGGTCAGCAAGGTGTGCGATTTCGACTATGTGGTCACCGATTCGGAGTACGAGGCGCTCATTCTCGAGTGCAACCTCATCAAGCTCCATTCGCCCCACTATAATATTCTGCTCAAGGACGACAAGGGCTATCATTACATCCGCGTCACCAACGAGATGTACCCGCGCGTTTCCGTGGTCAAGCAGCTGCCGGGAGACGATTCCCGGCTCATCGGCCCCTACACCAGCAGCTCCACCGTCAACGGCTCGGTAGACGAGGCCAACCGCATCTTCCGGCTGGCCACCTGCAAGCGCCGCTTTCCTCAGGAGATAGGCAAGGGCCGTCCCTGCCTCAACTACCACATCAAGCAGTGCATGGCGCCCTGCCGGGGAAATATCACTCCGGAGGAATACGCCGAGGCGGTGGATCAGGCCATCGATTTCCTTCAGGGCGGCACCGAGCAGAGCATCCGCGTCCTGACCGAGCAGATGGAGCAGTGCGCCGAGGCCATGGAGTTTGAAAAAGCCGCCCAGCTCCGGGATCGCATCAATGCCATCAAGGGCATCGGAGCACGCCAGAAGGTGGTCATGGCCAAGGTGGAGGAGCAGGATGTGTTCGCCGTTTCCCAGAGTCCCAAGGACGCCTGCTGCGCCGTTTTCCGCTTTCTGGGCGGCAGGCTGGTGGACAGCGAATCCTTCATGCTGGGCGAGATAGAATCGCCCGCCAACGCTCTGGGGCAGATGATCCGCCAGTTTTATTCCATCCGCGACCGCATCCCGCCCCGTATCGCCCTCGATGTGGAGGCGGAGGATCAGCAGCTGCTGGAGCAGTGGCTGACCGAAAAGGCGGGACGGCGGGTGACCATAACGGTGCCTCAGCGGGGCGAGCAGGCGCGCCTGACCCAGATGTGCCGCCAGAACGCCGCCGAGCATCTGGCCAATCCCAGAGGATGGCTGGGCGCTCACGCCGCCGCCCTTGACGAGCTGGGAAGGCTGCTGGGTCTGCCCAAGCCGCCGGAGTATATCGAATCCTACGACATATCCAACACCGCCGGCGACTGCAATGTGGCGGGCATGGTGGTCTTTGAGGACGGCCTGCCCCTCAAGTCGGCCTACCGCCGCTTCAAGATAAAGACGGTCGTGGGTCAGGACGACTACGGCTCCATGCGGGAGGTAATCTGCCGCCGCATTCAGGAATACCGCGCCCATGAGGGCGAGGAGGGCTTTGGCCGCCTGCCGTCCCTCATACTGCTGGACGGCGGCGAGGGTCATGTGGCGGCGGTAAAGCCCCTCATCGAGGCCAGCGGCCTTGATATCCCGGTTTTCGGCATGGTCAAGGACGACAAGCACCGCACCCGGGCCATCGCGGCGGGGGGCGGTGAGATAGCCATTTCAGGCAATCGGGCTGCCTTCACGCTGGTGTCCACCATTCAGGAGGAGGTGCACCGCTACGCCATCGCCTACCACCGGGCATCCCGAAGCAAGTCGGTCAAGGGACTGACGCTGACCAGGATAGAGGGAATAGGCGACAGCCGCGCCAAGGCGCTGATGCAGCACTTCCGCACCATCGGAGCCATAAAGCAGGCCTCGGTGGAGGAGCTGGCGGCGGTGAAGGGCATGACAAGGTCCGCCGCCGAGGCGGTGCGAGCCTACTTTGACGCCGAGGAGCAGTGACGCTCCGGCGGAGAAGCCGCTGTTTCGGAAAGATATTGACAACGCTCCGCGAATATGATATTATGTAAACGGACACGATCTGGAATCAGTATCGGAAAAGGAGCGAAGTAGTATGGAATGCAGAAAGTGCCGTGAGGAAATACCCAAGGGGCGCGCCTTTTGCCCCAACTGCGGCCTGCAGGTGGATAAGATGGACGAGTACGTTCCCGAAACCCATCTTTCCATGCTGGAGCACAAATACGATGTGAGTCATGGCCTGTATGAGCGGGCATTCACCTGTTTCAGCGTCGGGGCAGCAGCTCTTTTCGGAACCATTTACGCCATAGCCGCCACGGACTGGATACAGAGACCGACGGCCACCTTCTGCGTGAGCCTCGTCTTTTGCGTGCTGTCGGTGGTGGTGGGGATTCTGCTTTTTGATGTCCGTGACCGCATGGCCGCCTTCCGCGCGGACGCTCCGGGCTATCTTGTAAAGCTGGATATCATTTTCGGCGTGGTCAGTACGGTATGCTTTCTGCTGGCTGTGCTGCTCAACACGGAGTTCTTCGGCGACGATCTGAAGTGGTGGCTGATCGGAGTGCTGGGCTATGCCGCGTTTATGGTTCTGCTGGTGCTGGCGGAGTACGGCTATTACCGCGACCGCGGCCAGCTGTTCAACAAATAAACAAAACGGACTGCCGCAATTGTGTCTGCGGCAGGGCGGTGGTGTTTTTATCG
>JAZSQO010000173.1:0-18327 GCA_045538015.1 Acutalibacteraceae bacterium
ATGGTTTGACTCCCGCCGTCACTTTTCTGCCTAATTTCTGTATATTTTTTCTATTGACAAGGAAAACAAAGGTAGTTATCTTTATAGAGGAAATTTCAAAGACGCCGTTTTGGCTTTATAAGGAGACATTTTTATGAAGAAGATCTACGAAGGCAAGACCAAAGACGTTTTTAGTTTTGATAATGGCAACGTCCTTCTCAAGTTCAAGGACGACTGCACCGGTAAGGACGGCGTTTTTGATCCCGGCGAGAACAGCGTCGGCCTGACCATCGAGGGCATCGGCAAGGCCAACCTGCAGACCTCGATCTATTATTTCGAGATGCTCAAGGCCGCCGGCATCAAGACTCACTATGTCAGCGCGAATGTAGATGAAGCCACTATGGAAGTGCTCCCGGGCAAGGTGTTCGGCCACGGTCTGGAGGTCATCTGCCGTCTGGTCGCCACCGGCAGCTTTATCCGCAGATACGGCGAGTACATCGAGGACGGCACTCCTCTTGAGGGCGGCTATGTCGAGTGCACCTTCAAGAACGACGCCAAGGGCGATCCTCTGGTAACCTCCGAGGGTCTTGCCGCGCTGGGCGTCATGGACGAAAAGATGTTCCAGAGCATGAAGGAGCAGACTCTGAAGATCACCAGGATCATCGCCGACGACCTCAAGTCCATCGGCCTCGATCTGTGGGACATCAAGTTTGAGTTCGGCTACAACAACGACGAGGTCATCCTCATCGACGAGATCGCCTCCGGCAATATGCGCGTCTACAAGGACGGCGCCATTGTGGAGCCCGTTGAGCTGACCAGACTCATCCTCAACCGATAATTTACGGCAAACAACCGGCCCGGAGCGAAAAGCCCCGGGCCTTTTCATATTATTTGTCTGCTTCCGATTTCATGTCCCAGCTGTATTCAAGCTCGCAGCACCGAGCCTCCAGCTGGCACTCCACATGATAGGGCTTGCGGTCGAACCACAGCCAGCACTGGTAGTAATAGGACTTGTATCCGATGAATTCGGAAATGAACTCCAGCTCATAATCCCCGCTGTTCAGCATTTCGGCGAGCTGCTCGGGGGTTATCCGCTCCTTCACCGAAAGAGGAGGATATCCGAAGCGCGTATCCTCGTGCAAAAGATGCGCCTCGAAGCTGTCGGGACGGATTATCCGCAGTTGGGCGCGGCCGGTGTACAGCACCTCGCCGGTGGAGTTGGCCTCGTTTTCCGGCGTAATGCAGAAGCCGTCCTCAAAGCGGAAAATGATATCTTCGCCGTCGATCTCCATCTGAGTGGCGCGGCAGTCGTGCAGGCTTATGTCTACGGCCAGAGGCTCGTCCTTCTGAGTGTACTGATACATCGTTCCCTCCGTTATTGCTGACTGTCCTTCTTGCGGGCCTTTCTGAGCACCAGACGCATATCGCTGCCGGAGAACAGATAGCGGTTGTAGCTGCCGGTGATACGGGAGGTGACCCGCTGGGTGTATTTCTGCTCGAGGCCGGCCATGTCGAGATTGGTGCTTATTATGGTCGGGCGGTAGCGCAGCAGCCGGGTGTTGATGATGTCGTAGAGCACCGAGGTGGTGAACTGGGTGGAAAACTCCGTTCCCAGATCGTCCAGTATCAGCAGGTCGCATTCGCACAGCAGCTCCCGGGTGTTCTCGTTCTTGTCCGAACGGCCGAAGTGCTCGTCCTCAATGCGGGCGAAAAGATTATTGACCGAGCCGTAGATGACGCCGTAGTCCTTGTTTATCACAGCGCCGGCAATGGCGAGGGAAAGGTGGGTCTTGCCCTGACCGACGCCGCCCTGAAAGAGCAGACTGGGTGAGCTGAGGGAAAATTCCTCGGCGTAGCGGCGGCTCTTGGTGAGGGTTATTTCCATGGCTCTGCGGGGAGATATCTTGGCACCCTCGGCGGGCTTTTCGCTGTAATGCTCCAGCGAAAAGGTGTCGAAGGTGGAAATGGAAAGGGGAGTGTAGGCGTTGAGCTGCTCGTAGGCGATGGCGCGCATGGCCTTTTTCAGGCACTGGCAGGGGCGGCCGTCGTCAAAGCCGGTGTCCTTGCACACCGGGCAGCTGTACACCGGCTTGAGCCAGTCGGCGGCAAGACCGCGGTCGGTAAGCAGCTGAGCCATTTTGGCCTGTATGGCAAGGTTGTGATCCCGGCAGGCGTCCACATCCACCGCGGCGTCCTTTTTCATTATGGCCACGGCCAGCCGGGTGCAGGTCTGGGAAAGCTCATGCACAAGCTCCTTGTACTGGGGGCAGACCTTGTAAAATTCCTCCCGGCGCTGGGCGGCTTCCCGCTCGGCTCTGTCCCGCAGCTCGTTGACCCGGCTGCAGGCCTCGGTGTATATTTCAGATGAAAAACCCATATCGTTTCTCCTCTTTAAGATAAGATAGTATTACACATCGCCCATCCAGTCGTCGTCCAGAATGGAGTCGATGTCCTCCCGGTCGTATACCGTTTCGTACATTCCCGAGGAGGCTCCGCCGGAGGAAGGACGCTTTGCGCTGTCGCCTCCGGGCGCGTCGCCTTCCGAGGCGGCCTGAGCGACGGTGGTGATGCCCTTCTTGTGCCAGTTGGAAAGAATGCCGTTCATGTAGCTCATGTTCAGCTTGCCCTTCTGGTCAACACACCGTTCATAGGCCAGTCCGATCAGCTCGTCGGGCATATGCCAGTCGTTTATCCACACCGAGCTGAATTCCTGCTCCTTCTTTGTGGGAGCACGCTCTGGGATATCCATCACGATCCGCAGGTGAGTCCACGCAGAGCGGGCGGCACGCAGGCGGGCGATCTTTTCCATGACCAGCTCCACGGTGTTTATCTCCTCGTTGATCCATCCGATGCCGGTGGTCTCTATGTAGGCGATGGAGGGCTTGCCGATCTCGAGGCAATGCTCCACCAGCAGCGCCACGCAGGAGGCGGGCATACCGTACCATTTGACCAGAGTGATGAACACCGCGATCTCGGTGTGATTCAGATTCTTTGAAAACAGCCCTTCGATAACAGCCAGCATATGACGCAGCTCGCTGTCCTCGCTGAGCATCTCGGCGCATTCGTTGTATGCGTAGCGGATGCGCTCCTTGGCCTTTGCCTTGGGCTTGACAGCGGGCTCCTCCGGGGCGGGTTCCTCGGCCGGCGGGCTGGCGGGCGGCTCCTGCGGGGCCGGGCCCGGAGCGGCCAGCGGAGCTGAGGCGCACACGGCCTCCCGCTCGGAAACAGGCGCCGGCGAATCACTCGCGGCGGGCATACCGAGCCGGCAGTCCTCGCAGCGCAGCAGACCTTCCTGACGCCAGTATTCCACGGCGTCGGCGGCGTCGCCCTCGCTTATGCCGCACAGCTGGGCAAGCTCGGCGGTCTCCACCCTTCTGCCGCTGTGGCGCAGCAGATAAAGCAGCACCTTTATTTTATTTCCGTCGGCCAGCTTGAGCTGACGGTCAACAAGGTCGCAGGGCACGGCGAAAATGCCGCTCCACGCGCCAAGATCAATTCTGTATCCCAAAGCGAGCGCTCCTTAATGCTTATATAATGGTCGGACAATCATTATAGCACAATTCCTCCCGTTTGTTCGCCGAAATATACGAAAATAAATAAAACTGTGGAAATGCCTAAGATTGTGTAGTAAAATACTACACAGACAACCAACATTCCGACAGACTCAACGGTTATATAAACAGAAGGGCTGCGTGAAGCTATGATCGACAACAAAAGGGCCGATGCCCTGATATGCGCGGTGGCAAAGGGAGATATGTCTGCGCTGGAGCGGCTGTACAATGAGCTGGCTCCGGCGGTGTTTGCCTTCGCCCGTGCCATCGTGAAGAACGAATCCACCGCTCAGGATATCATGCAGGACACCTTTGTGCGGGTGTTCAACTCCGCGTCCTCCTTCAGGCCTCAGGGCTACGGCAAGGCGTGGATAATGCAGATCGCCCGCAATCTTTCCCTCAACGCCCTTGCCGTCCGTACATATGACGATGTGGACGAGGCCGCCGAAAAGCCCTCTGCCGATTCCACTGAGGAGACCGCCGAGGCCCGGATGATGGTGGCCGCAGCTATGGATTCCCTCAGTGAGGCCGAGCGGCAGGTGGTGGTGCTCCACGCGGTGTCCGGTCTCAAGCTGGAGCGCATCGCCCAGATACTGGAGGAACCCATCGGAACCGTCAAATGGCGGCATTCCCAGGCAATGAAGAAAATACGCGCCGCGATGTCGGCGGGAGAGGAGGCAGCGCAGTGAACAACGAGCAGATCAACAGAACGATAAACCAGAGCATGACCGTCGGCGCGCCTCTTGACTTTGCCGACCTTATGGCACGCATCGAAGCCGACGGCGGCAAAAGCACCGCCGAGCAGCCCGGAAAGAAAGCCTCGCCGGCAGTTCGCTTTGCCGGTATTGCCGCCGGAATAGTGCTGGTGGCGGCTCTTTCGCTGGCTGTCGCCGTGACCATGAGCGGCGGGATGGCCATGTCGGAGGCGGAATGTGCCCCGGAGGCGGCCTTCGATTCGGATATGGAATATGTGTGCGATTCTACCGTAATGGGTGATGCAATGGAGGAGTCCACCGTCGAAAGCGAGACGATGGAGCCTTCCGCTCCGGAGAGCACCGAGGAGGACGTTGTGTCCGACGGCGATGTTTCCGACAGCGACGTTCCCGAGGATCAGGCTGAAGAGGATAACTGAGCTGTATGATTATTCAGAGAATTATAGCCCTGCTGCTCTGTCTTATGACAGTCAGCGGCACCCAGCTGCCGGATGAGACCGCCCGCCTGCTGACCGATCATTACATCGAAAAGCTGGGCATGACCATCGCCCTTCCCGCTGACGCCTATGTCACCGGCCGCACGGTCAGCGCCGACTATGAGCCTCTTGAGATGTTCGGCATGACGGCCTCTCAGCTTGAGGTGGAGCTGAAAAAGGGCAACATCTACTGCACTGCCCTCTGGTTTCCCGAGGAGAACGACATGACCGAGATCGTTGTGACCATGACCGAGGACGATGATTCCCGGGCCATCTTCCAGCTCCGGGACTACGACGATTTTTACCTCGGCTCCCTTGCCGATTCCTATGCCAACTATTCCGAGCACGGGCTGAATGTGAACGCCATGTACACCGACGCCGAGGTGGTCAGAAACGATCAGGCGGCGCTGATAAAGGCCCACGGAATGATGTTCTCCAAGGACGCCGCCGAAAACCACCTGCACTACATGACCGTGGTCAACGGTCAGCGGGTGGAGATCACTCTCGTGGAGCACTTCACCGTTGAAGAGGGCGTGGAGCGGCCGGTCGCGGTGTCGGCGGCCAACGAGCGGATGATGGACGAGATCATCAGCCGCCTTGCCTTCGACGGTCTGGACAACGAATTTGTGGCCAAAAACAGGAGCTTTGTTTTCGGCGCCGTGGTGGTGTGCGTGCTGTCCGCGGCGATGATGATCGCGTATTTTGTCAGTAAGTATCGTGTGGCCCGCCTCACAGCCGCCGCGCAGCAGCCCGACCTCCAACCGACTGAAGAAGCGTCCGAGCCGGAAAAGGAAGCGCCGGAAGAACCCGCGGAGGAATAACCGTACCAATGGTACCGTTTTTTCTTGACAGAGGGGCCGGCGGCTGTTATAATATCCCTCGGTTCCACGAAGGAGCCGATGACGGACAGAAGTCCGCCCGCGCAAAATTCCTTATACAATCTGATTGATGCTACGAAGGCGTCCCTTTTCCAAAAAGGAAAGGTGACGCCTTTTCTGCGCTTATGAAAGGACAAAAAGCTATGATGAAAAACAGCACAAAGACCTCTCTGAGAATAAAGCGACTGGTGGTGTCGGGGCTTTGTCTGGCGCTGGCACTGGTGCTGCCCTTCCTCACCGGTCAGATACAGCAGATAGGCAATATGCTCTGTCCCATGCACCTGCCGGTGCTGCTGTGCGGCTTCGTGTGCGGTTGGCCCTGGGGACTTGCCGTGGGAGCAATCGCTCCCATAATGCGCTCCCTCATCTTCCATATGCCAGTGCTCATGCCCAACGCCGTGGCCATGGCCGTGGAGCTGGCAGTGTACGGCCTCTGTGCCGGCCTGCTCTATAAGCTGCTGCCCAAGAAGATACCCTTCATCTATCTCAATCTTGGCTGCTCGATGCTGGCAGGCCGGGTGGTGTGGGGACTGTTCAGCGCGATTCTGGCCGGTGTTCGGAATACGCCCTTCGGCCTTGAGATGTTCTTCGCTCAGGCCTTCGTGAACGCCGTGCCGGGCATCGTTCTGCAGCTGGTACTCATCCCGCTGATAGTCATTGCCCTGCGCCGGGCAAAGCTGATGTTAAATGAATAAAGCCTGAAAAAAGACGCCGCCGTGGGAACAATGCCCTCGGCGGCGTCTGGCTTTATGCGGTCGGATTATTTGCTTTCTTCCTTCTTGGTTATCACATAGCCCAGCTTGATGATGAGCTTGAGGGTCTCCATGGCTGTGTCACGGTCGTATTTCTTTTCCTCCTCGGAAAGCTCCTCATAGGGAACGAGGCAGGGATGCTCCATTTTCGCGTCGTCACGGACGGGGCCGTAGGTCCAGCCCTGCTGCATACGGTTGGCTGCCCAGACCTCATGGGTATTCTTGGCCATCTCCTCGCACAGGGCGAGAATGTCGGGAGTCAGCTCGATCATTGAAGTGTCTTCGGGTGTGGGATTGTAGATTTTCATTTTGTGTTCCTCCTTAGCTGATTGGTGAGCGGGGTTCGTTCTTGCTGAATTCCAGTGCCCATCCACAGACCTCACGGATGGCCTCACGACCGGTGCGGCGCAGAAGAGTGCGGCGCTGCTCGTCGTTGGAGGCTTCCTTGTATGCCATGATGGATTTCTGATATTCTATGCTGAGCCATGTGTTGTTGTTGACAATTCGCTCGTAGTCCTTGGTGGCGGTGTAGAGGGTCCAGCCGGCGACGGCGATCTGCACAAGGCTGGCCACCAGAGCGAGGTAGTCGATGGCCGTGATAGCCCGGCCGGAAACGCTCTGGGCAAAGATGAGCAGTCCGACCACGGCTGTGAGCACAAAGGCGATCACGATGGAAACGCCGACCACCCGCTGTTCCTTGCGGGCGTTCTTACGGTTGCGCTCGGCGGTTTTCTTGGCGTAGCTGTACTGGTCAACGGAGTTCTTCACTGCCTGCTGATACTCGGAACCGCTGAACTGCTCCACGCGGCCGCACCAGAGGTTCTTGACCTCGTTTATTATGGTGGCGGGCATGGGCTTGTCGGCAGGAGCGTAGAGGGCGTCACTGAGAGCCCACGAGCGCAGAATGTACCGTGTCCATTCAAAATCCAGCTTGGACTTGGCGCCGAATTCCTCGTCCACCCGGCGGTCGACTCCGGCGGCGTTCCAGTAGGTCTGCACGCGCAGGCATTCGGAAATGAGACGGAAGTCGACATATTCGCTGTGACTGCCGCTTCTGCGCTGGAGGAAGAAGATGAGCATGGCCAGCGTCAGGGCGATTATCATAATGCTGCTGATGAGTGCGTCGGCGTTGAGCATTCCGTCGGGAGCGTCGGTGAGCAGACTGTAGGAAATCAGTCCGACGATCGCGGCGATGGCCATCCACCAGGTGTATTTATCCCTCTTTTTCTGAGCGCTGTAGGAAATCTGGTCGGCGTAAAGGTGGCGGAGCAGAGGCCGGTCGCTGCTGGCGCGGCCGTGAAGCCCGGGCATCAGGTCGTAGACCTTCTTGCTTTCCATGACCATCTTCCGGCGTTCCTTGACCGTGCGGTTGAAGGCGGCGATCTTATCCCGCTTGCGCTCGTAGCGCTCAAGGTTGTACTTGTCGGTCACCGTAGCGCGGCTCTTTCCATCGCGGTAGAACCACGACTGACCGCTTTCCAGCGGGTAGGGGTGAAGGGTGCGCGTGGTGTATAGTTTTTGGGTCGCGCCTCCCCGGTCGTCTTTGCCGGAGGGAGTGAGAATGTGTTCAACGGTGATGTTGTCCGGCATATCGAGGTCAAGCAGCCGCTCGGGACTGCCCTTGAGAGCCCGGGTGACAATGGCTTCCATTCGCTGGTCGGAGCCCTTGACACCGTCCCACATGGCCAGAGCGCTGAAGCTATGGTCGCAGATGAAGCCCACCGCCTCTCCGGGAACGCGGAGAGTGCTGCCCTCAGCGAGGACGCTCTCGCTTCCGCCTTCAACACGGAGGGTGTCAATGGCGTAGCCCGAGGCGATGGTTGCCGCCAGCCGCTCAGCCTCATTGGACAGAGGGGAGAGGGCGACAAATCTTGTGTGGGCGTACTTTGCGAAGCGCTTGCTCCTGGCCATGGCGGCGCCGCGCAGGCTGCCGGAAAGGGCTTTATCCTGCCCGAACTGAGCGTAGAGGGACTTGAAATAATCGTGGAGGGCGGAGGTGAGGCTCTCTTTGGCTCCGCCCACCGCCAGCGCGTTATCCGCGCCGAAAAGCCCGATGTATACCGTTGCGTCAAAATTCAGCTTGTCCGGGTCACGCTTCTGGTGAGTCCACGCGGTGGAAACCACCTCTTCCATGCTGGAGCTGGCTTTTTCCTCAATAGTGTAACCCTTGTGAACCAGAAAACGCAGCGCGCTCAGAACACTGGAGCGGTCGTTGTCTTTCTCCTTCTCGGGAAGATCCTCGTAATAGACCATGCAGGGATTGGTCTTCTTCTGGTCGTCTCGGACGGGGCCGTACGCCCAGCCGTCCTTGACGCGCTCGCTGCCCCAGACATCGTGAAAATTGCTGGCCAGCTGCTCGCCGAGGAGCAGTATCTTCTCGTCAAGCTCGACCTTGTCAAGATCCAGCGGCTGGGGAACATATCCGTTGCTGTTGGGACGGGGAAAAGGATTCTTTTCCATAATTTATATTCCTTTCCACAAGTATTAACATAATGATACCACGGACTGCACAATAATTCAATCGGGAACGCAAGATATTTTTGTGTGCGGTTGCAAAAAATCAGGTTGGGTGGTATACTTTACGCGATATCAAACGAGGGGGCGCCGCACAATGGGCGTATTTGATTTTCTTAAAAAGAATAATTACATCATCGAGCACCCCGAGCGCTACGCCGAGGAAGAAATTGAGGTCTTTGCCCTTACCAAAGACAGAGCCTGTGCCTCAAGGGTGGCGGGGGACAAATACTGGTCGGCCCATGTGGGCCTCCTTGGCTGCGTTGACACCCGCACCGGCAGAATGCTGAATGATTACACTGTGCTCACATGGGATCTCAGCGAGGCGGAGCACGCGGCAAAGGGGAGAAAGTACGGCCTGAAGGAGGAGACCATCTACCTCCTGCGGGTGCGTCCCGCCAGAGGGCACACCGACAAGTCCGGACGGGAGATACCCGCCGGGCACGGCCTTTTCGTCACCGGCGTGGTCAAGCGGAACTGCGCCAATTCTCAGCTGAGCAAAATACTCGAGGACTTCCGACGTCCCCGGTCGGTCACTCTCTCTGACGGCACCGTGCTGACCTACGAGCGCCGGATGGACTGGTACAGCGGAACGGTCAGTTGGATGGGAGAGCAGTGCGATGTCATGCTTTCCGCCGACGAAGGCACGCGGGAATGCGCGCCGGAGGCTCTGAGTGCCTTTGAACGCATATACGCCGCTCAGGCGGAATGGGATAAAAAAGCCCGGGAATACGCGGCAAAGGAGCTGACCGAGCTGGCCAACGACTGGCGTCAGGACGACGATGACCATGTGATTACCCGGGCGGAGTTTGCCCGGAGGATAGGAACGCCCTGTGTTACCGTGGATGATGAGGGCGGGTTCCAGTTCATGTACAGCGACGACGATATGTTCTGGGGACACACGGTGGCGGTCTTCGGCAGCATTGAAGAGGGCTTTTCCGAGGCCATTATAGAAGGATAATTCAGGAAGGACGGTGGCACAATGAGCGGGTCGGAGGATATTCTGCGCCGCCGCTTTGCCGAGCTTGGGCAGAGGGCATACGGCGGCATCTGGTCGAACACGGAGTTTCTCTCCATCGCCGAGCAGAGCGTGCTCATGTCCTGCGCCGCGGAAATAGCCTCGCCCTTCTTTTTTGAGGGCGGACATCCCTCCTGCGAGCGGAGAATAGCCATGTTCGGCTCGGAGGATTTCTGCGGCTACGAGGCTCAGCCGCCAATCGCCTGCGTGCGCATCGCGCCCAAGAACGCGAAGTTTGCCGACAAGCTGGAGCACCGGGACTTCCTCGGTGCCCTCATCAACCTCGGCATCCGCCGGGAGGTGCTGGGCGATATCTTTGTCCGGGAGGAATGCGCCTACCTTTTCTGCATGGATTCCATAGCCGACTACATAGCCCGCTCCCTTGAGCGGGTAAAGCACACCACGGTCGTCTGTCAGGTGCTGGAGGAGCCGCCGGAGGAGCTGGCGGTTTCGGTCAGGCAGGCGGAATTCAATGTCCCCTCCGAACGGGTGGACGCGGTGGTGTGCGGAGTGTATAAGCTTTCCCGCACCCAGAGCCAGCAGCTCTTTGCCGCCCAGAGGGTGTTTGTCAACGCCCGGGTGACGGAAAATTCCTCCCGTGCCCTCAAAGAGGGCGATGTGGTCTCGGTGCGCGGCTTTGGCCGCTTTACCTACCGCGGCGCCCAGCGGGAAACGAAAAAAGGCCGCTTGTTCGTGGCGGTGGAAATACCGGAGTGAATCTCATTAATCGGGCATGGTTTTTGGTCTGGATAAATTCCGCCCGGTAAGACTGAGCTGACACAGCGTAATTCAAGGAGCGATCAGATGAACGGCAACGACAATCTCGAACTGAAGGTAATAGCCCGCCTGCGCAGTGCCTTTCCCACCAAATTCGGCCTGCCCCGCCAGAGCGGACTGGTGGAGGGAATAGGAGCCACAATAGTCTTTGAGCCGGACTATCGCAGTCCGGAGGCTCTGCGCGGTATCGAGGACTTTTCATACCTCTGGCTGATATGGGGCTTTTCCGGCAACCGCCACGACAACTGGTCGCCCACCGTCCGCCCGCCCCGGCTGGGAGGCAACGCCCGCATGGGAGTTTTTGCTACCCGCTCTCCCTTCCGTCCAAACCCGGTGGGACTTTCCTGCGTGAAGCTGGAGGCGGTGGAGCAGGACGGCGACAACGGCATGGTGCTGAGAGTATCCGGAGTGGACATGATGGACGGCACGCCCATCTACGACATAAAGCCCTACGTGCCCTACGCCGACTGCCGCCCGGACGCCGCCGAGGGCTTTACCTCCCAGAATCAGGATTACCTCCTCGAGGTGGATATGCCTGAGGAGCTGCTCGGGCTTGTTCCGGCTCACCAGCGGGACGGCCTTGTTGGTGCCCTTGCCCACGACCCGAGACCGGCCTATCAGCGCGACCCGGAGCGGGTGTACGGCTTTGAATACGCCGGCTTTGAGGTCAGATTCTCCGTGGACGGCAAGCAGCTGACCGTGGTCAGCGTGGAACCGAGGAGACAATAGAATTACGCAACAAATAATAGAACAGAGCCGCTTCATACACCTTCGCGGGTATGGACGGCTCTGCTTTTTCGTGATATAATATTTGCTTGTCTGAATCTGTAAATATGGAGATACATAATGGATATTATAGAAAACAAAACCTTTGATGAAGAACGGGCGCTCTACGGCCGCACCGGCCTGCGTGTGGTCGGCTGTGCCTTTGACGGACCCGCCGACGGCGAGAGCGCCTTCAAGGAGTGCGCCCATATCGAGGCGGAAAACTGCTTTTTCAACCTGCGCTATCCCTTCTGGCACGTGGATGGCCTTGCCATCCGGAGCAGCGAGATGACCGAGCTGTGCCGTGCCGCCCTGTGGTACAGCACCGATATTTCCATAGCCGACAGCAAGCTCCACGGCATCAAGGCGCTGCGGGAATGCGGCGGAGTGACCCTGACCGGCTGCGATATCATCTCGCCGGAATTCGGCTGGTCGGCTCAGGATGTGACCATGGAAAGCTGCCGCGCCCAGAGCGAGTATTTCATGCTACGCACCCGTGACATCAGCCTTAAAAGTGTGGATTTCACCGGCAAGTATTCCTTCCAGTATGTGGTCAACGCCGCCGTGGAAAACTGCCGCTTTGACACCAAGGACGCCTTCTGGCACGCCGAAAACGTTACGGTGAAAAACAGCGTGATAAAGGGCGAGTACCTTGCGTGGTATTCAAAAAATCTCACCCTCATCGACTGCACCATCATCGGCACCCAGCCCTTCTGCTACTGCGAGGGCCTGAGGCTCGTCAACTGCCGCATGGAGCAGACCGACCTGTGCTTTGAGCGCTCGGAGGTGGAGGCGAGCATCACCACTCCCGTGCTCAGCGTGAAGAACCCTCGCTCCGGCACCATCCGGCTCCCCGAGGTGGGAGAGCTTATCATGGACGATCCCAAGGCCGAGGGCAGAGTGATCGTGGAGAAACCGGGAGAGTGAATCGAATTATATATCGTAAATAAAACCACAGCAGGCAGCCGGCGCTTTCAGCCGGAAGCCTGCTGTGGTTTCTTTTTTTGCCGGATATCAGTCGAGTGTCCGTATCACCCGGGCGGGATTGCCCGCGATGACCACGTTGTCGCCGAAGGACTTTGTGACCACCGAGCCGGAGCCGACCACCACGTTGTTTCCCAGAGTGACACCGGGATTGATGACGGAGTTGCCGCCTATCCAGCAATTGTCGCCGATGGTTATCGGGCTGCCGTACTCAAGACCAAGATAGCGCTCCTCAGCGCGGACGGGATGGGTGGCGGTGTATATGCCCACATGGGGCGCCAGAAAGCAGTTCTTTCCGATGCGCACCGGGCACACATCGAGAATCACGCAGCCGAAGTTGGCGTAGAAGTTGTCGCCCACATGGATATTCTTGCCGTAGTCGCAGTGAAATTCCGGCTCGATGTGGATGGCGCCGCCCACCGTTCCGAACAGCTCTCGCAGAATGCGCTGCCGGGTCTCCATATCGCCGGGACGGGTGTGGTTGTAATCGTACTGAAGCTCCACCGCCCACATATGCAGCGCGGCGATCTCCGGGTCGGCCGGCCGGTAAAGCTCTCCGGCAAGCATCTTTTCCATTTCGGTCATGTGCCTTCACCCCACGGTAAATATTTTGCTATATAATACCACGAACACCGGCGCAAAGCAACCTCACCGTCAGAACAGCGCGGCGATATGACTGAACAGCGCGCAGCACACAAAGCCGCACACCGTGGGCAGGGCAAAGGCCAGCAGTGTCCACCGTATGCTCCTTGTCTCTTTATATATTGTAATGCAGGTGGTGGAGCAGGGCCAGTGCATGAGGGTGAACAGCAGCATACTCACCGCCGTGACCCAGTCCCAGCCGTTGGCGCGCAGCAGCCCGGCCAGCGCCTGCATACTTCCCACCTCGGTCAGCTGACCGTGGGCGGAGTAGGACATGGCGGCGATGGGCAGCACCAGCTCGTTTGCCGGAAAGCCCAGAATAAACGCGCTCAGCATGGTTCCGTCAAGACCCATGAACCGGCCGACCGGCTCAAGCGCGGCAGTGATATGGCTGAGAATGGACAGCCCGCCGGCGCGGACATTGGCCAGCAGCCATATGACGATCCCCGCCGGCAGAGCCACCATCACCGCCCGACCCAGCACCACAAGGGTGCGGTCGATGAGGGAGCGCACAAGAGTCTGGGCGATCTGCGGGCGGCGGAAGGGAGGCAGCTCAAGAGAGAAGGAGGAGCTGTGTCCCCGGAGCACCGTTGCCGACAGCACCCACGACACCGCCATTGTCATCACAACGCCGAGGGAGATAAAGCCAGCGAGAACGGCGGCGGAGACCAGCGACCCGCCGTTCACCGAAACAAAGGCGGAGATGATGGCCAGCATGGCGGGAAACCGGCCGTTGCAGGGCATGAAACTGTTGGTCAGGATGGCAATCAGCCGCTCTCTGGGCGAGGCGATTATCCGGCAGCCGGCAACACCCGCCGCGTTGCAGCCAAGACCCATGCACATGGTCAGAGCCTGCTTTCCGCAGGCGCCGCATTTCTGAAAGCCGCCGTCTAGATTGAAGGCCGCCCGGGGAAGATAGCCGGCGTCCTCCAGCAGTGTGAAAAGGGGAAAGAATATGGCCATGGGCGGCAGCATCACCGCAGTGACCCAGCTCAGCACCCGGAATCCGCCGCAGATGAGCATTTCCCGCCAGAAGTCGGGCATACCGGCGGCAATGGCCAGAGAATGCAGATGCTCCTCAAGAAAATTAAAGCCCGCCGCCAGCCATTCGGAAATGTAATTGGCTCCCACAAGGGTTATCCACAGCGCCGCCGCCAGCAGCAGAAGCATAAGGGGCAGGCCGGAAAAGCGTCCGGTAAGCAGGCGGTCGAGCCGCCGGTCAAAAGCGCTGTACCCGGTGTCGGAGGGAGGCACAACGCCCTGACACACCTGCCGGGCGCTTCTGCTGACCGCCCGGGCTATGCTGTCGCAGACCGTCTGGGCGCTGTAATCCTGCCGCCGGAGAGTTTGCAGGCATTCTCCGCGGCGGCGCTCAAAGGCGTCCCGGGCCGCTTTGTCCGCGTGGCTTGGGTCAAGAGCCTTGGCGCACAGCTCCTCGTCGCCGCTTATCGCCCTGAGCGCCAGCCACCGTGCCGAGCAGCCCTCGGGGCACACTGCCTCTGCTTCCGGGCGCAGCCGTGTGACGGCGGCTTCGATGTAGGCCGGATAACGCACCAGCTCCCGGGGCGGACAGCGGTCTTTCCCGGTCATCTCCTCGACCCGCTCCACAAGCCGCTCAAAGCCCTTGCCCGAGCGGGCGGTCATGCCTATCACCGGGACACCCAGCCGGCTTTCCAGCAGAGCCAGATCGGGATGGATGCCCTTGCGCCGACCTTCATCCAGCAGATTGACGCACACCACCACCCGGCCGGTCAGCTCCAGTATCTGCAGCACAAGGGCGATGCTCCGCTCAAGGGCTGTTGCCGAGCACACGACCACCACCGCCTCCGGCCGCTCAAAGCAGATGAAATCCCGGGCGGCGCATTCCTCAGCAGAGGGAGCGGAAAGGGAGCCGCAGCCGGGCAGGTCGGCCACAAGCCAGCTGTGTCCGTCCTTTTCATATCGGCCAAAGGCGTTGGCCACCGTCTTGCCCGCCCAGTTGCCGGTGTGCTGGCGCAGGCCGGTCAGCCGGTTGAATATGGTGCTTTTTCCCACGTTGGGATTGCCCGCCAGTGCCACGAGCTTTTCGCCCTTTCTGACGGCGGGGCGGGCGCTATCCTTCACAGCCACACGGCACAGCTCCTTTCCGCGGGAGCACCGGCGGCCGGAGCCTCAACAAGAATCCTTGCCGAGTCCCGCTCCCGCAGAGCGATGACCGTTCCCCTGACCAGAAAGGCGGCTATGTTCTTTCGCCGGAGCACACACTCCACCTCGGCGCCGCCCACCATGCCCAGCTCCATCAGCCGCTGTCTTTCGGCTCCGGCGGCGGTGATGTCCCGCACCATGGCGCGTCCTCCGGGCGGGAGAGAAAAAAGAGATGCTGTACTGCTCATGTCATTCTATCTATGCCGGGGACTCGACCCGCCGGCATTTTACCTCCGTTCAGCAAAATAGCGGGTCATCCCGACTGCCGGTCATGGATGAGTCCCGCTATTATCTTACGCCGGAGAAAAACAAAGGTGAAAAAAAAGCCGCCGGGAAATCTCCGCGGCGGCTGTATGGTGCGAGCAGGCCTGTAAGCCGAGTTCTGTCTGGGACGATCATCTATCTCGACTGTGCGTTGCCGCACAGCTCAAGCCATCTCCTCGGGACGCGACGGGCAGCCGCATAATGTCCCTCCACGATGTTGCATCGGATAGGGTTTACATGGCCGCGCAGTCTCCTGCGCGCCGGTGAGCTCTTACCTCGCCTTTCCACCCTTACCTCCGAAGAGGCGGTATATCTCTGTTGCACTGTCCCTAGGGTCACCCCCGGCGGCCGTTAGCCGTTATCCTTGCCCTGTGATGCTCGGACTTTCCTCATATGGGGCCCTTTCGCTCCCCACACGCGACCGTCCAGCCTGCTTGCCCTATGATTTTATCAAATCGCCGCCCGCTTTTCAAGTGCATTATTCTCTTCCTGAACGACCGGCGCTCATAGCCGGTGAGTATGTATGGCGGTGTAGGCCGGCTTTCCGTCAATGTGTTCGGATTTCATCAGGCTGATGCTCCTTACACTCATTGCCGCCGGAGGCACGGATACGCGAAAGCTTCCGGACGAGCGGCGCACAAGGGTTATATGAGGCAGAAAATCCCGCTCTTCAATGGGAAAGCCCGCTTGCCGAAGCTGGCGGCACAGTGACCGCGCCAGCACGGTAAGCCTCGGATTTTTCCGCACTCCCACCCAGAGCAGATCGCCGAACCGGCCCATTCCCTCAGCTTCAATGGAGAACGGCCCGCCGGATATTCCGGACATGATTCTGATGATGTCCTCCGTCCGGTCGCTCTCGCCGATGAAGGCAAGCGTCAGATGGAGGTTTTCCGGGCGGGTGTAGCTGCCCATCACGCCCTGACGGCGCATGGCCTCCATAATGCTTTGCAGCGAGCGGCGAAAGGGCTCGGAAAATTCTATGGCGACAAACAATCTCATGGCTTACCTCTTCAGCTGTGATAAGCTGATTATAGCCCGGATCGCCGCGGGGAGCAACCTCCGGCCGCCGGAAAATTTCCCAGCGGCCGGAGGCTGTCTGATGGCTACAGAAACTGCCGGATGTCGATAGTCAGCCGTTCCTCAAGGTTTATCAGCCGCTTGGTGATATCCTTGGACACCTCGTCGGCGGCCTCATACTTATTCAGATAGCCGTTGAGGGACTTCACTCCCATGTTGCAGCCGTCGGTCATCAGGTCGGCGATGGTGTGGTCGGACTCGTTGAGCACCAGCTTGACATTGGTCTTCATCCATGACATTCCCTTGGCCATGGGATTGGGCTCCTTGCCCTCGTCGCCGTAGCGGTGAAGCAGCGTCTGGATCTCGGTGTTCAGCTTCTCGTGCTCGGTCTTGCAGTCGGTCAGATATTTCCTCATGGCGTCGGAGTGGACGTAGTCCAGCACATCGTCGATGGAGGAAACGCCCATTTTCACTCCGGCGTCGCATTCCCGGAGAAGCCGAATGGTATCATGTTCTATCATAATATTACATCCTTTCCTTGCGGTGAGACTATTGTTCCCGAAGCAAGGGGCATTTATTTTGTGTAGCGGAGAAAGGCATAATATGCTATAATCAAAAAAGGAGCGTGGTACGATGAAGAATAAATATTTCACATCGGAAAAAATTTACATACCGTCGCCCGGCGGGAAAATGAAGCTGATTATTCTCCGGCCGGTGAAAAACGCCGTCGAGCGGCAGCGCACGCCGGGCATTCTCTGGATACACGGCGGAGGCTATGTCACCGGCATGGCCGGGATGATCTATATGTCCCGGGCGCTGAATCTTGTGAAAAAATACGGCGCGGTGGTGGTCACTCCGGAATACCGGCTGGCGGGCAAAGCGCCCTACCCGGCGGCGCTGGAGGATTGCTATGCCGCGCTGGTCTATCTCAAAGAGCACGCCGACGAGCTGGGAGTAAACAGCGACAAGATAATGGTGGGCGGCGAGAGCGCCGGCGGCGGCCTGACCGCGGCGCTGTGTATGTACGCCAGAGACAGAGGAGAGGTGAGCGTCGCCTTCCAGATGCCCCTTTATCCCATGATAGACGACCGGGACACGGAGTCCTCCGCCAACAATCACGCGCCGGTGTGGAACACGCGAAAGAACCACAGCGCGTGGAAGAAGTACCTGCGCGGGCTCAAGGGCGGAGAAGTGCCGCCTCATGCCGCGCCCGCCCGGCAGACCGACTGCTCCGGCCTGCCGCCTGCCTACACCTTTGTGGGCGACATCGAGCCTTTCTACTGCGAGACGCTGACCTTTATCGAAAACCTCAGCAAAGCCGGGGTGGAGGCGGAGGTGGATGTATATCACGGGTGCTTCCACGCCTTTGATATGCTGCTGCCCTTCCTGCCGGTCAGCCGGCGGGCGATAAAGCAATTCGAGGAAAAATTCCTCCTTGCGGTGGAAAAATACAATGCCAAACAGAGAAACGAGACGAAATTCTAAAAATCAAAAATTAACCCTTGACAATGGCTGCCGCTTGTGGTAATATAATCAAGCGAAATGCGACGGGGTGCTTAAAACAACGCCCGGAACTCGCTTCGCCGACAATATATGCGCCTGTAGCTCAGTTGGATAGAGTGTTTGGCTACGAACCAAAAGGTCGGGGGTTCGAATCCCTTCAGCCGTACCACGGCGTTGTGAATCGAATGGTTCACAACGACGTTTTTTATTGCGAGGAACTGCGCGAAGCAGTGCGATGGAAAGGAGCAAGAGGACTGTGAAGGGGTTGAGAAAAGCTTATCTGGAGATCACCAATGTCTGCAATCTGAAC
>JAZSQO010000074.1:0-6507 GCA_045538015.1 Acutalibacteraceae bacterium
CACGATCTTGCTTGCATCTTTTCCGTCATACTTCACAAAAATGCTCACCAATACACAAAGTATTGGTTCCGCTTTTTGTATCGTCTGACAAAAAATCTGACTGCGCAATATCGCACTTAGAATTATGCGGTATTGCCTTAAGGCGTTTTTGGAAAAATTTGCGCAGGATTCCGATACCTTACTTGCAAAATTACAAAAATGCGCTATAATGATATCTTGAGTAAGCTGTAGCATGGGGTGAGTGTGTTTGTTTGGATATGTTCGCATATATAAGCCCCAGCTGCGCATCTGCGAGTATGAGCAGTACAAGGCTGTCTACTGTACTCTGTGCAAGGAGCTTGGCAAGGGCTACGGCCCATTTGCCCGTATGCTGCTCAATTATGACTACACCTTTGTGGCTCTGCTCTATATGGCGCTGCATAAGCAGCAGCCCTGTGTCGAGCGCAAATGCTGTGTGTTCAACCCGCTCAAGCGGTGCAGCTACTGCAAGGGCGACCGGGAAGGCTTCAGACTGACCTGCGCCATGACCGCCGAGATGTACTACCACAAGCTGAGCGACAACGTTGCCGACAGCGGCTGGCTGGCTTCCCTCGGCTGGCGCTTCCTCCGGCTGACCGCCCGGCCCATGCGCCGCAAGGCAAAGAAGCTCTACCCGCAGATAGACGCTCTCGTGGAGCGCTGCATGGCCGATCAGGCCGCCGCCGAGCAGGCGGAGGACAGCTCCATCGACTCGGCCGCCGAACCCAGCGCCCGGCTTATTTCCGAGCTGGCGCAGATGGTGGCCGCCAACGACACCGACCGCGTCGTGCTCAAGGATTTCGGCTATTTCTTCGGTCGGTGGATATATCTCATCGACGCCTTTGATGACATGGCCGATGACGTAAAGAAAAATAGCTTCAATCCCTTCGCCGCCCGTTTCGGACTGACGAAGGAGGATATAGAAAACAACACCATGCGTTATTCTGAGGCCCGGCTTTACGCCAACGAATGCCTCAACATGACCGTGGCGCGGGCACTGACCGCCTTTGACCTGCTGGATACCGGCGTTTACGCGCCGATATTCGAAAATATCCTCATGCTGGGTCTGGGCGAGGCACAGCGCCAGGCATTAAACGAGAAGGAGCTGCAGTTAAATGAGCAATCCCTTTGAGGTTCTCGGAATCCCCAACACCGCCACCGAAGCGGAAATCAAGGAAGCCTACCGCAACCTTGCCAAGAAATATCATCCCGACAACTACAACAACGCCCCCGACATCGCCGAGGTTGCCGCGGAAAAGATGCGCGAGGTAAACGAAGCATACAACACCATCATGAAGAACCGCAAGAACGGCGGCTCTTCCGGTGCTGCCTCCGGCTCCAACGCCGGTGCCAATGCCGGTTCCCGTCCCAACGCCGGCACCGGCAGCTCTCAGCGCCCCAACGCAGGTGCCTCCTACGCCTCGGGCAATGCCGGCAGATACAGCACCAGCACCAGCTTTGCCAATGTACGCGGCCTCATCATGTCCGGCCGCTACGACGACGCCGACGAGGTGCTGAACCTTGTGGCCGCCGAGCGCAGAAACGCCGAGTGGTATTTCCTCAAGGGCACCGTTCTCTACAGCCGCGGCTGGCTGGAGCAGGCCTATACCTACCTGCAGACCGCCGTCAACATGGATCCGAGCAACAACGAATATCGCGCGGCCTTCAACCAGGCGGCCAAGATGCGCGGCGGCGCCGCCGGCGGATACAAGGTCAGCGGCAAGGACGGCGTGGGCTGCAACCTGTGCTCCTCCTGCTGTAGCTTTATCTGCGCCGACCAGTGCTGCGAGTGCTGCGGCGGCGACCTCATCACCTGCTGCTAAGACATGAGAAAGCAAACGGCGAGTCTGGCGCTGTGCGGCGTGCTGTGCGGCCTTTCGGTGGTCGTACTGTCCATGTCCGCGCTGTTTCCCAGTCTTTCCTATGTCATCCCCATGGTGGCAGGAGCGCTGCTGATCGTGCCCGTCATTGAGTTCGGCGCCGGATCGGCTCTGACCTCCTATGCCGCCGTTTCGGTGATAGGTATGCTGATACTGCCCGAAAAGGAAGCGCCTCTGATGTACCTTTTCCTCTTCGGACTGTATCCCATAATCAAAAAATACTTTGAGCGCATACCCAGGCGTGTGCCCGAGTATCTGGCGAAATTTGCCTATTTCAACATAGCCGCCGCGGCAGCCGTGTCGGTGGCCACCTTCGTTCTGGGCATTCCTCTGGACGACGGCTCTCTGGGCAAGTGGCTGATACCGGCTCTGCTTGTGCTGGGCAACGCGGCCTTCATTTTCTACGACTACACGCTGACCCTCGTGGTCACGCTGTATGTCCGCCGGCTGCAGCCTTCGCTGCGCAAGGCGCTCCATCTCAAATAAGCTACGGAAACCGGCGGTGTAAAAACTGCCGGTTTTTTCGTTTATTCTTTCCTCAAAGCCTTGAAAACCACGGCTGAATATTTTATTATTATAGATAATGGGTCAATATGCGCGGTGTGTGGCATGGGCGTTTTGCTCTGTGTCTGCCGCGCGACTTACGCAAGAAAGAGAATGCCTGATTTATGGAAATAATTGTCATAGGCGCGGGGCCTGCGGGGATGATGGCTGCCATCAGCGCCGCGAAGGCCGGCGCCCACGTTACCCTTCTGGAAAAGAACAAGCGTCAGGGACGCAAGCTGATGATAACCGGCAAGGGCCGCTGCAACATCACCAACAACTGCGACACGGCCAAGCTCATTGAGAACACCGCGGTCAATCCCCGCTTTCTCTACAGCGTCTTTTCCCGCTTCGGCTCTCAGGATACCATGGCTTTCTTTGAAAAGCAGGGTGTTCCCCTCAAGACCGAGCGCGGCGGACGGGTTTTTCCCGTGTCCGACAAGTCGGTGGATATCAACGACGCCATGGTGCGGTGCTGCAAAAACGCCGGCGTGCGCTATGTGGGTGAATGTCCGGCGGAAAGCCTCATAATTGAGGATGATAAAGTGGTCGGCGTGAGGGCAGGCGGCAAACAATGGAAATGCGACGCCTGCGTCATAGCCACCGGCGGCTGCTCCTATCCGCTCACCGGCTCCACCGGCGACGGCTACGACCTTGCCCGGGCGGCGGGACATACCATCGTTGAGCCAAAGCCCTCCCTCGTTCCTCTGGTCACAGCCGAAAAAGACTGCGCCCGTATGCAGGGTCTTGCTCTGAAGAATATAGCCATAACCGTTACCAACGCCAAGGGCAAAAAGGTGTACACCGATTTCGGCGAGCTGCTGTTTACCCACTTCGGCCTGTCCGGCCCGGTGATACTCAGCGCCAGCTCTCACATGAAATGCGCCGAGGGTCACACGGTAACCATAGACCTCAAACCGGCTCTGACGCCGGAGCAGCTGGATGCCCGTTTGCTGCGGGACTTCTCCGCCAGCCTCAACCGGGACATCAGCAACGCCATGGGCGGGCTGCTGCCCTCCAGCATGGTGCCGGTTTTCATTGAGCGCGCCGGCATTCCGGCAGACACCAAGGTCAATTCCATCTCCCGGGAGCAGAGAGCCAAAATAATTTCCCTGCTCAAGGCGTACAGCCTGACAGTCACCGCCTTTCGGCCGGTGGAGGAGGCGATAGTCACCTCCGGCGGCGTCAAGGTGGGGGAGATCGACCCGGGCACCATGGCCTCAAAAAAGGTCGGCGGCCTCTACTTTGCCGGCGAGCTTATCGATGTTGACGCCCACACCGGCGGCTTCAACCTGCAGATAGCCCTGTCCACCGGCTTCTGCGCCGGCAATTCGGCGGCTCAGGCCGAGAGTTAATACACCCGACATATTCACTTTATATAATCACTCTGCCCGCGGGCGGAAAGGTAGGATATCATGGAAAAGAAAGAAATGACCAAAAAGGAAAAACTGCTGTTTCTGGCCACCACGGTGGGCTCCATCGCGGTTATAGTTCTCGCCTCGCTTCAGGCCCTGAACATATGGCCCATCGCCTTCAACCTCTATATGCCCATCGCCGGCCTTGTGCTGCTCGCTCAGGCCGAGCTCAACCGGGAAAAGAACTACTCCGTGAGCAAGATATGTATGTGGTGCGCTGTGATAATCTTCGCGCTGCTGGTCATCAATCTGATTCTGTAAGAGCGCAGCGGAGGAGGAAAAGCCATGTCGATCAATATTGCCATTGACGGCCCCGCCGGCGCCGGAAAAAGCACTCTCGCCCGGGCGGTGGCCAGAAGACTCGGATATATCTATGTGGATACCGGCGCTCTTTACCGCGCCGCTGCTCTGTTCGTTCTTGAGCGGGGAATAGATATCTACGATTCGGTGGCCATCGGAGCTGTTGTGCCCATGATGGACATCGACCTTAAATATGTCAACGGGGAGCAGAGAGTCTATCTCTGCGGAGAGAATGTCAGCGGAGTCATCCGCTCTCCCGAGGTGTCCAAAGCGGCCTCGGCGGTGTCCGCCGTTGTGGCGGTGCGCCAGTATCTCTTTGACCTCCAGCAGGATCTGGCCGAGACCTGCGATGTGGTCATGGACGGCCGGGACATCGGCACCGTGGTGCTGCCCAACGCTCAGGTCAAGATATTCCTCACCGCCAGCCCCGAGGAGCGCGCCAGACGCCGCTACGAGGAGCTGAAGGCCAAGGGAATGGACATCGACTACAAGGTCGTGCTCAGAGATGTCAACGAGCGCGACTATAACGACTCTCACCGTGAGGTGGCTCCTTTGAAGCCGGCGGAGGATTCCGTCATCGTGGACACCACCGGTCTCGATCTTGAGCAGTCGGAGGAGCTGCTGTACAGCACCATCACAGAGAAACTCGGAAAATAAGTATCCGGAAAGGATCCTTTTGCAATGAAGGAAGAAAAGAAGATAAAAAAAGACCGCCGTTCATTTTTCTATATGCTGACCGCGCCCATTGCCGGGCCGCTGGTCAAGCTGCTGTTCGGCCTCAAGGTCATCAAGGGCAAGAACAATATTCCCGCTGACGGTCAGGCCATCGCGGCGGGAAATCACATCCATTTTGCCGACCCGATATTTCTGTTCTTTGCCCAGAAGCGCCAGCTTCGCTTCATGGCCAAGGCGGAGCTTTTCAGAAATCCCATCCTTGGCTGGATATGCAGAAGCTACGGCGCTTTCCCCGTGGAAAGAGGAACGGGCGACACCGAGTCCATCAACACCGCCTACAAGGTGCTGGAGGAGGGCAGAGTCCTCGGAATCTTCCCTGAGGGAACCCGCTCGAAGGACGGCCGCATAGGCCGGGGCAAGACCGGTACCATCCATATCGCCCTTGAGTCGGGCGCGCCCATATACCCATTTGCCGTCTTCTCCCGCAAAAGCGCCCTGAAGATAGGCAGTCAGTACACCATCGCCTACGGAGAGCCGGTCACCGCGGCTGATCTGGGCGTGGTGGAGGGCACTCCGAGGGAGTACCGCAACGCCATCCGCAAGCTCATGGCCATAATCTGCGAGCTTCAGGACGACTGCCGGGAGTACCGCGGTCTGCCCAGAATCTACGGCGGCGAGAACGAGGCGGAGACAGCTCCGGCTCAGACCGTCACCGCTGACGAGGCGGCGGGCGTATGAGTATCTTTCTTGCAAAGACCGCCGGCTTCTGCTTCGGCGTTGACCGGGCGGTAAAAACAGTTGAGGAGCTGGTGAACAGCGGCCGGAAGGTGTACACCCTTGGCCCGATAATCCATAATCCTCAGGTCATAGCCGATTTCGAGCGCCGGGGCGTGGTCAGAGCGGACAGTCCTTCTCAGGTGGAGGAGGGCGGCGTGCTGGTCATCCGTTCCCACGGCGTTGCGGCCTCGGTCTACGAGGAAATGAGGGAGCGCGGAGTGGATTTTGTGGACGCCACCTGTCCCTTTGTGGCCAAGATCCATTCCATCGTCAGCAAGGCGTCGGCGGAAAAACGGGTAGTCCTCATCGCCGGAGACGCCACCCATCCCGAGGTGCTGGGCATCAGCGGCCACTGCACCGGCGAGTATCATGTGTTCAACGATGAGTCGGAACTGGACGATATAGTAAATGTTCACATAAAATCGCCGGAAACACCGGTTACTGTTGTCGCTCAGACCACCTTCGATACAAATCGTTGGGAAAAATGCTCCGAAAAAATAAAAAAAGTGTTTACTAACGCGATTGTTTTTGATACAATATGTAATGCAACTCAGAATAGGCAGAGCGAAGCGAGGGAACTTGCGCAGCGATGCGACCTCATGCTGGTCATAGGAGGCAGGAACAGCTCCAACACACAGAAGCTGCTCTCCATCTGCTCGGAACACGGCCGGGCCTGCCTGATGGAAACTGCCGCCGAGCTTCCGGCGAACGAGATCAGAGCTGCAAAAGATATTGGCATTACTGCCGGCGCTTCCACGCCTGCGGGTATAATTAAGGAGGTATTGGAATCCATGTCTGAAATCTATTCCAATGATGAAAACTTTGCTGCGTTGCTTGAAGAATCATTCAAGAACTCAAATACAAACGGAAAGGTAGTCGAAGGTACCGTTGTAGGCATC
>JAZSQO010000006.1:0-29796 GCA_045538015.1 Acutalibacteraceae bacterium
TCAGAGGTAACGACGACGTTTTCGATGTTCTTGATGGTCTCAAAGGACACGGTACCGCCGATCTCGCTGATGATGGCGAGGAACTTGGGCTTGCGGCCCTCGAACAGCTCTTCAACGCGGGGCAGACCCTGAGTGATGTCCTCGGCACCGGCGATACCACCGGTGTGGAAGTTTCTCATGGTCAGCTGGGTACCGGGCTCACCGATGGACTGGGCGGCGATGATACCGACGGCCTCACCCACCGTGACCGGCTTGCCGGTGGCAAGGTTGGAGCCGTAGCACTTGCGGCAGATGCCGTGCTTGGAGGCGCAGGTCAGGATGGAGCGGATGCGGATGCGGTCGCCCTTCATGTTCTCGGTGATGATCTTGGCGTCGGCCTCGGTGATGATCTTGTCGCGGGAGACAAGGACATTGCCCTCGTCGTCGCACAGATCGTCGGCAAGGAAGCGGCCGATGAGGCGCTCGTCGATGCCCTCGATGATGCGCTTTTCGCCGTAGATGTCGTAGACCTCGATACCGTCGTGGGTACCGCAGTCCTCGTCGCGGATGATAACATCCTGAGAAACGTCGACCAGACGGCGGGTCAGATAACCCGAGTCAGCCGTTCTCAGAGCGGTATCGGCCAGACCCTTACGGGCACCACGGGAGGAGATGAAGTATTCCAGAATGTTGAGGCCTTCACGGTAGTTGGCTCGGATGGGAACCTCGATGGTGCGTCCGGCGGTGTTGGCGATAAGGCCGCGCATACCAGCCAGCTGACGGATCTGGTTGGCCGAACCACGGGCTCCGGAGTGGGCCATCATGTTGATGGGATTGAACTTATCCATGTTGGAGGTCAGGGCCTCGGCGACATCCTTGGTGGCCTTGTCCCAGACGGCGATGGTCAGGCGGTAGCGCTCGTCGTTGGTGATGAAACCGCGGCGGAACTGCTTGACGATCTTGTCGACCTCGGACTCGGCGGCTGCGATGATGTCCTTCTTCTGGGGCGGGATGGTGGCGTCGCAGACGGCGACGGTCAGAGCGCCCTTGGTGGAGTACTTGTAGCCCTGAGACTTGACGTTGTCCAGCACCTCGGAGGTGATGGCAGCGCCGTGGGTGATGATGCACTTTTCGATGATCTTACCAAGAGTTTTCTTGGTGACCAGGAAGTCGACCTCCAGCTTGAGGCAGTCCTCGCGGCTGGTGCGGTCGATGAAGCCCAGATCCTGAGGAATGGGCTGGTTGAAGATGATCTTGCCCACGGTGGTGTCCACCATGGCGGAGATGGGCTGACCTTCAAATTCGCCGTGACGGCGAACCTTTATCTTGGAATGGAGGCTGATGACGCCGGCGTCGTAGGCCAGCAGAGCCTCGTCGGAGTCCTTTAAGTATTTGCCTTCGCCCGGCTCGCCGTCCTTGTCAAGGGTCAGGTAGTAGGAACCGAGAACCATGTCCTGGGTGGGAACTACGACCGGCTTGCCGTCGGAGGGCTTGTGCAGGTTGCCGGAGGCCAGCATGAGCAGACGGGCCTCGGCCTGAGCCTCAGAGGAGAGGGGTACGTGAACGGCCATCTGGTCGCCGTCGAAGTCGGCGTTGAAGGCGGTACATACAAGAGGATGCAGCTTGATGGCGCGGCCCTCGACCAGCACCGGCTCGAAGGCCTGAATGCCCAGACGGTGCAGAGTGGGAGCGCGGTTGAGCATGACGGGGTGGCCCTTGATGACCAGCTCCAGAGCGTCCCACACCTCGGGCTTGGCGCGCTCCACCATCTTGCGGGCGGCCTTGATGTTGCCGGCGGCGTTGGTCTCCACAAGGCGCTTCATGACAAAGGGCTTGAACAGCTCCAGAGCCATTTCCTTGGGCAGACCGCACTGGTACATCTTCAGCTCGGGGCCGACGACGATAACCGAACGGCCGGAGTAGTCAACACGCTTGCCCAGCAGGTTCTGACGGAAGCGTCCCTGCTTACCCTTGAGCATATCGGAAAGGGACTTGAGGGGACGGTTGTTGGGGCCGGTGACCGGACGGCCGCGGCGGCCGTTGTCGATCAGGGCGTCAACAGCTTCCTGCAGCATACGCTTTTCGTTGCGGATAATGATGTCGGGAGCGCCCAGCTCAAGAAGTCTCTTGAGTCGGTTGTTGCGGTTGATGACTCGTCTGTAAAGGTCGTTGAGGTCGCTGGTGGCGAAGCGGCCGCCGTCCAGCTGGACCATGGGACGGATGTCGGGAGGAATGACGGGCAGAACATCAAGGATCATCCACTCGGGACGGTTGCCGGAGATGCGGAAGGCCTCGACAACGTCCAGTCGCTTGAGCAGACGGACGCGCTTCTGGCCGCTGGCACCCTCCAGCTCCTGCTTGAGCTCCACGGAGAGCTGGTCGAGGTCGATCTCGCTCAGCAGCTTCTTGATGGCCTCGGCGCCCATCTCGGCGGTGAAGTCATCCTCGTACATTTCCTTCAGATCACGGTACTCCTTGTCGGTCAGGATCTGCTTGTAATACAGCTTGCTGGCGGGAACGGAGCCGGGATCGGTGACGATGTAGTTGGCAAAGTACAGTACCTTTTCAAGGTGGCGGGGCGGGATATCCAGCAGGAAGCCCATGCGGCAGGGAATGCCGCGGAAATACCAGATGTGGGAAACGGGAGCGGCCAGCTCGATGGTGCCCATGCGCTCGCGGCGCACCTTGGCGCGGGTGATCTCAACGCCGCAGCGTTCGCACACCTTGCCCTTGTAGCGGATGCGCTTGTACTTGCCGCAGTGGCACTCCCAGTCCTTCTGCGGGCCGAAGATCTTTTCGCAGAAAAGACCGTCGCGCTCGGGCTTGAGGGTGCGGTAGTTGATGGTTTCGGGCTTCTTGACCTCGCCGTAGGACCAGCTTCTGATCTGGTCGGGCGAGGCAAGGCCGATCATAATAGAGTCAAATACATTGTATGCCATTGCTTGACCCCCTTTTAGTCGTCGTTGGAGCCGGACTCGCTGAGGATGTCGTTGAACAGCTGGTCAGCGTCAAAGGCCGGTTCGTCATCTTCTTCGTCTTCGTAGTCGTCGTAATCGCCGTCTTCGGCAGCAAGAGCGTCGAAGAGGCCGCCGAGATCGCCCATGTCGCCCAGCTCGGAGGGATCGGGAGCCTCGGTGTCGTCACCGAAGCCGCCGGCCTCCAGCTCGTCCTCGACCAGAACATTGCTCATGGCCTCGGAATCGATGGGAGCCGAATCAGCGGGCAGTCCGATATCGTCGTCGTCATCGAAGGTCTGCTTGAGGTCGATGACATTCTTGTCCGAGTCGAGCACGCGGATGTCAAGGCACAGGGACTGAAGCTCCTTGATGAGCACCTTGAAGGATTCGGGCACGCCCGGAGTGGGGACATTCTGTCCCTTTATGATGGACTCGTAGGTCTTTACGCGGCCGACCACGTCGTCCGACTTGACCGTGAGTATCTCCTGAAGGGTGTAGGCCGCGCCGTAGGCCTCCAGAGCCCAGACTTCCATTTCGCCGAAGCGCTGGCCGCCGAACTGGGCCTTGCCGCCCAGAGGCTGCTGGGTGAGCAGAGAGTAGGGGCCGGTGGAACGGGCGTGGATCTTGTCGTCGACAAGGTGGTGCAGCTTGAGGAAGTACATATAACCGACGGTTACGGGGTTATCAAAGGCTTCGCCGGTACGGCCGTCGTAGAGAATGGTCTTGCCGTCTTCTCTCAGACCGGCCTGACGGAAGAGCTCGATGATGTCGCTCTCGTGGGCGCCGTCAAAGACGGGAGTCATGACGTGGTAGCCCAGAGCCTTGGCGGCACGGCCCAGATGGACCTCCAGCACCTGACCGATGTTCATTCGGGAGGGAACGCCCAGAGGATTCAGAACGATGTCCAGCGGAGTGCCGTCGGGGAGGAAGGGCATATCCTCAACGGGGAGGATGCGGGAAACAACGCCCTTGTTGCCGTGGCGGCCGGCCATCTTGTCGCCCACGCTGATCTTGCGCTTCTGGGCAAGATAGACGCGGACGATCTTGTTGACGCCGGGAGACAGCTCGTCGCTGTTCTCGCGGGTGAAGACCTTGACATCGACGACGATGCCGCCCTCACCGTGGGGAACACGCAGGGAGGTGTCTCTGACCTCACGGGCCTTTTCGCCGAAGATGGCGCGCAGGAGGCGCTCCTCGGCGGTCAGCTCGGTCTCGCCCTTGGGAGTGACCTTACCGACCAGAATATCGCCCGAGTGGACCTCGGCGCCGATGTGGATGATACCGTCGGCGTCCAGATCCTTCAGGGCGTCCTCGCCCACGTTGGGGATGTCGCGGGTGATCTCCTCGGCGCCCAGCTTGGTGTCGCGGGCCTCGGTCTCGCGCTCCTCGATGTGGATGGAGGTGAATACGTCGTCACGGACGACCTTTTCGTTGAGCAGTACGGCGTCCTCGTAGTTGTAGCCTTCCCAGGTCATGAAGCCGATGAGGGCGTTCTTACCGAGGGAGATCTCGCCGTTCTTGGTGGCGGGGCCGTCGGCGATGACATCGCCCTTCTCCACCCGCTCGCCCTTGGAGACGACGGGGATCTGGTTGAAGCAGGTGCCCTGGTTGGAGCGCATGAACTTGAGGATCTTGTATTCGTCGACCTCGTCGGAGTCGGTGCGGACGGTGACCTTGTCGGCACTGACGTACTCGACGGTGCCGGGACGGCGGGCGAGGACGCACACGCCGGAGTCAACGCCGGCCTTGTATTCCATACCGGTGCCGACGACGGGAGATTCAGTGCGGAGCAGAGGAACGGCCTGACGCTGCATGTTGGAACCCATCAGGGCGCGGTTGGCGTCGTCGTTCTCAAGGAAGGGGATACAGGCGGTAGCCACGGAGACGACCATCTTCGGGGATACGTCCATGTAGTCGATGCGCTCGGCCTCGGTCTCGAGGAACTCGTCGCGGTGACGGGCGTTGACGCGGGCGCGGGCAAAGCGGCCTTCCTCGTCCAGAGGCTCGTTGGCCTGAGCGACGATGAATTCGTCCTCGATGTCGGCGGTCATGTAGACGACCTCGTCGGTGACGCGGCCGGTTTCCTTATCCACCTTGCGGAAGGGAGCCTCGATGAAGCCGTAGCCGTTCACGCGGGCAAAGGTGGCCAGATAGGAGATAAGTCCGATGTTGGGGCCTTCGGGAGTCTCGATAGGACACATACGGCCGTAGTGGCTGTAGTGAACGTCTCGGACTTCGAAGGAGGCGCGGTCACGGGAAAGACCGCCGGGGCCCAGAGCCGAAAGACGGCGCTTGTGGGTCAGCTCAGCCAGAGGGTTGGTCTGATCCATGAACTGGGACAGGGGAGAGGAGCCGAAGAACTCACGGATGGCGGCGGCCACCGGTCGGCTGTTGATGAGCAGCTGGGGAGTGATGTCGTGAGACTCGTTGAGAACGGTCTGAGCCATCTTCTCGCGCACGCCCCGCTCCAGACGGGTAAAGCCGATGCGGAACTGGTTCTGCAGCAGCTCGCCCACGGAACGGATGCGGCGGTTGGCCAGATGGTCGATATCGTCGGAGACGCCTACGCCGCTGTCGAGGCAGATGAGGTAGTTGATGGAGGCGTAGATATCGTCGATGATGATGTGCTTGGGAATGAGCTCGTCCCGGCGGCTGACCAGCAGGTCCACCAGATGCTGACCCTCAAGGTCGGCATCCAGCACCTCAAGCAGCACGGAGACGCGGACTTTTTCCTCGATGTGAGCCTTTTCAAGGATCTCGGGATCGATGTAGGCCGAGGCGTCCACCATGGCATTGGACAGAACGCCCAGCTCCTCGCCGCTCTCCAGACGGACAACGGCCTTGGAGGCGCCGCAGGCATCCATGCGGGCGGCCAGCTCACGGGTAACGGTGACGCCGGCGTCGGCGATGATCTCGCCGGTGAAGGGATCGGCCACGGGGCCGGCCAGCTCATGGCCGACAAGACGGGAGCCCAGAGCCAGCTTCTTGTTATATTTGTAGCGTCCTACGCGGGACAGGTCATATCTTCTGGGGTCAAAGAACAGATTGTGCAGATGGGTGGTGGCACCCTCGAGGGAGGGCTGCTCGCCGGGACGGAGCTTTCTGAACACCTCGAAGAGAGCCTCTTCGGTGTTCTTGCAGGTGTCCTTGGAAAGGGTGGCCTGCATCATGCTGCCGCTGCCGAAGATGGCCACGATCTCGTTGTCGGTGGACAGGCCGAGAGCGCGCACAAAGGTGGTCACGGGCAGCTTGCGGTTCTTGTCGATGCGCACGTAGAACACATCGTTGGCGTCGGTCTCATACTCCAGCCATGCGCCGCGGTTGGGGATGACGGTGGAGGAGAAGAGCTTTTTGCCGGTCTTGTCATAGTCCATCTTGTAGTACACGCCCGGGGAGCGGACGAGCTGGGAGACGATGACTCGCTCGGCGCCGTTGATGACAAAGGTGCCGCTGTCGGTCATGAGGGGGAATTCACCCATGTAGACCTCGGACTCCTCAATGTGGCTGGTGGCCTTGTTGAGCAGGCGGGCCTTGACGCGCAGGGAGGCCGAGTATGTGGCGTCGCGGATCTTGCATTCCTCAACGGAATACTTCGGGGTTTCGTCGATGCGATAGTCGACGAAGTCCAGCACCAGATTGCCGGTGTGGTCGGTTATGCCCGACACATCGTCGAAGACCTCTCTCAGTCCGCGCTCGAGGAACCAGCGGTAGGAATCCTTCTGCACCTCGATGAGGTTGGGCATCTTGAGCACTTCTTCGATCTTGGAAAAGCTCATTCTGGTGTTGCGTCCGAGCTGGACCTTTTTGACATTCACCATAGACTTGCTTCACTCCGTTCTTGCTGTTTTGGATATGCCTTTTGTCGTTTTGGATGATCTGATATATGTTAAGCCTGATATCTGACGGAAAAGTTTGTACGATTTTACAGAAAAATTATTTTATATAGGGTGGAAAGTTTTTGGGCTATTCGCACAACTTTTTCGGATAAACTGAAACTATGGAATCTTGGGGTACCCGTCAGCAGGGCATACAAACCCATTATCAAGCAAATTGATATTATAATCGGATGTCAAGGCGTTGTCAAGCGCTTTTTCAAAAATGCTGGTAAAATTCACATATTGGCATTCCGAAGAGGAATTTTTGCCCAAAAAGCCGGCTCATGCCGCTCAAAAGGAGAAAAAATCCGGCCGCGGAGAAATCCGAACTTTACATCGGCGCTTTATACTGATATATTATATATAGGCCTCAGAGCCTATTTCTGCACAATATAACGGAGCAAACGAGAAAATGGGTATAAGAAAGCATAAATTCTTCTATCGGCTGCTGGTGCCGCCGATAAACCTTCTGCTGAAGCTGAAATTCGGCTATAAATACGAAAAGCCGGGCAAGCTGCCGGAAAACTACATAGTCCTCTCCACCCACGCCACCGACTGGGATCCTCTGTTTGTGGCGGTGGGCATGAAGAAGCAGATGTACTTCGTGGGCAGCGAGCATATTTCCCGCTGGAAGGTTTTCCCCCTCATCAAATTTCTGGTGGATCCCATCACCCGCCGGAAGGGCACCGTGGCGGCCTCTACCGTGGCCGATGTTCTGCGCCGCACCCGCAAGGGGCACAGCGTGTGCATCTTTGCCAGCGGCATCCGCACATGGGACGGCGTGACCTTCCCCATCCTTCCCTCCACGGGCAAGCTGATAAAAAGCGCCGGCTGCGGCCTTGTGACCTACCGCATCTCCGGCGGCTACTTCGTCAGCCCGGTGTGGAGCGAGGGCAGCGGCACCCGCCGTGGCCATATCAAGGGCGAGCCGGTGGGCATTTACACCAAGGAGCAGATCGAGGCCATGTCGGTGGAGGAGATCAACCGGGTCATCAACGAGGATCTCTACGAGAACGCCTACGAGCAGCAGCTGGCCGATCCCAAACCCTACCGGGGAAAGAATCTGGCCGAGCGGCTGGAGAATCTGCTGTACATCTGCCCCGAGTGCGGCGGATACGACACCTTCACCTCAAAGAAGGACAAGGTGACCTGCGGCAGCTGCGGGCTTTCCTTTACCTACGACAAGTACGGTATGCTCCACGGCGTGGAGTACAAGACCGTTTATGACTTCTCCCAGTGGCAGCGGGGCAAGGCTGCCGAGGACGCGGCCGCCGATGTGGCCTATACCTCTCCCAAGGCTTCCATATATGAGGTGGGCGAGGAGGGCGAGACCCTCGTCGATCGGGGCGAGCTGAGCATGGACAGCAAGGCCATCCGCTGCGGCTCCACCGAGCTGGCCATGGAGGAGATAAACAATCTCGATATCCACGGCAAGCACCATCTCGTTTTCGCCGTTGGCAAGAAGTATTATGAGGTGGCCGTGGAAAGCGGCTGCGCCTTCAAGTATGTCCTGCTCTTCAGAGAGCATAAAAAAGCATCGAATTAAAAATCGCGATAAAAAAGCCGTCCCGGCATCGACCGGACGGCGGAACAACAGGAGGAAAAAAATCATGGGACTGTTTGGAAAAAAGAAGACTGAGCTGCCCACCAAGAAACCCAAGGCAGAGAAGAACAGAATAAACGACACCGCTCTCAGAGAGGAGCTGGCCAACGCCGCCATCGCCACCCTGACCGCCGGCGAGGACTACACCTCTCCCGAGGGCATCCAGTGCGAGTTCGGCTACATCATCGACATCGAAGAGCACGGCCTCGAGGCTCTGTTCAAGATCACCACCGACAAGGGCGTGTTCTACTTTGCCGACCAGAGAGGCAAGATACTGCGCCTTGCCTTTGACGAAAAGCTGTTCCGGGTGACCACCGATTCCTTCCTGGCCATCCACTGCAACGCCCAGTAAGCCGTGGCCGAGGCCATACTGCTCTGCGGCCGGATATGCAGCGGCAAGACCACCCACGCCCAGCGGCTCCGAGAGGAGAAGAAGGCCGTGGTGCTCTCCTGCGACGAGCTGGTGCTGTCCATCCTCGGCGATGAGCTGGGCGAGCGGCACGACGAGATCCTCGAGCGGGTAAAGGCTTACCTTTACGCAAAGTCGCTGGAGGTGCTGGAGTCGGGCACCGATGTCATTCTGGAATGGGGCTTCTGGAGCGCCGCCGACCGGAAGCGGGCAAAGGAATTCTTTGCTTCCCACGGCTACCAAAGCCGGCTGTACTATATCGACCTCTCCGAGGAGCAATGGAGGCGGAACATCGACTGCCGCAACCGGGCCGTGTCCGAGGGCACCGCTCAGGGCTACATGGTGGACGACGGCCTGCTGGCCAAGCTGGAAAGACACTTCCAGCCGCCCGCCGCCGACGAGGTGGATGTGGTGCTGAGGCGCGAGTGAGAATACGAAAAAGCCGATCCCGGTCTGTGACTGCACACAGGCCGGGATTTTTCATATCGGTATAGTGTGGAACAATACGGCTACCCTATCCGCTTTATGAAGAAGTACTCAGCGTAGCCGTCGATGGCGTTTTCGTAGCTTCCGACCACCTCATAGCCCAGCGCTTCGTAAAAATCTTTACCCTGCCAGCTGAAGGTGTCGAGCCGGATGATGTTCACGCCCATTTCCCGGGCGCGCTTTTCCATCTCCTCCATGAGCAGCCGTCCGTATCCTTTTCCGCGGTGAGCCTCGTCCACAAAGACGGTGGACACATACAGGATCTTGAACGCGGTGACGCAGGCGTCCAGACCGGCCACTATCTTTCCGTCTTCCTCTATTCCTATCTGAATGCTTCCGTCCAGCTTGTATGTAATGTAGCTCTCATCAAAGGAGCTGAGCTGCTCCTCGATTTGCTCTGTTTGCTTTTCGTTCAGATCGACTATCCTCATAGCCTGCGCCTCCGCAAATTATTTTTTCAGTTTTGATGCCCGGAAGCCCCCGGTCATGGGCTCACAATTCGCCTCTCAGGTACATTTCGTAAGACCAAAAGGCCTCCTCCGGAACACCGTCCAGAAGCCAGAAGAGTGCCTCCTGAATGATATCCGTCCACAGATTCAGCCGGGCGGTCTGTTCCTCGGTCAGCAATTTGTTCGAGCCAAGCATTCCGTCGGGCGCTGACCATGCTCTGGCCAGATGGACGATGGTGATGATGTCGGAGAGAATATCCCGGCTAACATGGGTCTGCTCAAATTCTCCCTGCAGAGCCTTCATGCACTCCATGACCTGAGTGAAATTGCTTTCGATCAGCTGGCCGCCGAAGGGTCTCAGACTGCCTAAAAAGCCGTTAGTCCATCTGGGATCATCGATATTTTCGTTCCGGCCCGAATGATACGACAGCAGTTCTCTGGCTTCGTCGGTGTTCATGGTTTTCGCCTCCTGAATATTCGATAAGTAAAGCAACAGGCACAGCGCTGATCGTGCCGTGCCTGCCGGGTTTTTATTATTCAGCCTTTTTGCTTGTCTTGATGACCAGCTTGGATTCGGTGCCGTCCAGTATGCGCTTGATGTTGGAGCGGTGCTTGATGATGAGTATCAGACCGAAGAGGGCGGCGATGGCCACCTGAATGGCCACATAGCCGGTGGTGTAGATGTCCGGCTGCTGAGCACGCTGGAAGAACCAGCAGTGGATGAAGGTGATGAGCGGGTAGGTGATACCGTCGAGTATGGAGCCGATGGAGACGGTGCGGGTGATGGCAAAGGCGATGGCAAAGACCACCAGCAGCGCAAGGCCGCGGATGGGCGAGAGCATGAAGATGATGCCCGCCATGGTCATGACGCCCTTGCCGCCCCGGAAGCCGAAGAAGATGGGATAGAGATGTCCCAGCACGGCGCACAGTCCGGCGATATTGGCGGCAATGTAGATTATGGGCATATGAGCCGGCACATCGGCGGTTATGCCCGCCAGAGAGAGCATGAAGCGGCTGAAGAGAATGGCGGCGGCACCCTTGGCAAAGTCGCCGAAGAAGGTGCACACACCGGCGCCGACTCCCACCGAGCGGAAAACATTGGTGGCTCCGGCGTTGCCGCTGCCGTGCTCGCGCACATCGTCGTTGGCAAAGAGCTTTGAGAATATCACAGCGAAGCTGATGCTGCCCAGCAGGTAAGCGACCACGGCCGAAACGACCATCGCGCCGATCGCCTGCGGGGTGAAGAAGTTGGTGTCCATATATACCCCCGGAAAGTGGATTTGTTATGAAATTATATCCGGTTATATTATGCGGATATTAAGCCGCTTTATTTGCTCTTGTCCGAGCGCTCCCGGATGACGAAGCGCACGGGAGTGCCCTCCAGACCGAAGGTCTCGCGGATGCGGTTTTCCAGATATCTCTGGTAGGAGAAGTGGAAAAGGTCGATGGAGTTGACAAAGCAGACGAATGTGGGCGGCTTGGTGGAGGCCTGAGTGATGTAGTATATCTTCAGGCGCTTGCCCTTGTCCGAGGGCGGCTGGACGCGGCTGGTGGCGTCGGCCAGAACATTGTTGAGCATACCGGTGGAAATGCGCATGGCGTTCTGCTCGGAGACGTATTTTATCAGCTCGAAGAGGCGATCCACACGCTGGCCGGTCTTGGCCGAGATGAACAGAATGGGCACATAGGCCATGAAGGAAAGATCCTGCTCCAGCTTCTTGCGGAACTCGTTCATGGTGCCGCCGTCCTTTTCCACGGCGTCCCACTTGTTGACCGCCACGATGCTGGCCTTGCCCTTCTGGTGAGCCATGCCGGCGATCTTGGTGTCCTGCTCGGTGATGCCAACGGTGGCGTCGATCATGATAACGCACACGTCGGCCCGCTCCACGGCGTTCTGGGCGCGGATGACGCTGTAGCGCTCGATGTCGTCGGTGATCTTGCTCTTGCGGCGGATGCCGGCGGTGTCGATGAAGAGGAATTTGTCCTCGCCGCTCTCAAAGGGAGCGTCAACGGCGTCGCGGGTGGTTCCGGCGATGTCGGAAACGATCATTCTGTCCTCACCTACGATGCGGTTGAGCAGGGAGGACTTGCCGGCGTTGGGCTTGCCCACGATGGCAACCTTGATGCGGTCGCTGTCCTCGTCCTCGTCCTCCTGGGCGGGGATGTAGTCAAAGACGGCGTCCAGCAGGTCGCCGGTGCCGTGGCCGTGGGCGGCGGAAACGGCGATGGGATCGCCGAGGCCGAGGTTGTAGAATTCATAGAACTCGGGCGGAGGAGCGCCAATGGCGTCGCACTTGTTGACGCACAGCACCACGGGGCGGCCGCTCTTCTTGAGCATATTGGCCACTTCCATATCGGTGGCCACCACGCCGGTGCGGATGTCGGTGACCAGCACGATGACGTCGGCCGAGTCGATGGCCAGCTCAGCCTGCCTGCGCATATGGGAAAGAATCTTGTCGTCGGTGAAAGGCTCGATGCCGCCGGTGTCGATGAGGGTGAAGGGGCGGTTGAGCCATTCGCCGTCACCGTAGATGCGGTCACGGGTGACGCCGGGAGTATCCTCCACAATGGCCAGCCGCTGGCCGATCAGCTTGTTGAAGAGGGTGGATTTGCCGACATTGGGTCGGCCGACCACCGCGATGATGGGCTTTGACATGGCAAAACCTCCTTGTCTTTTGTGTCTTATTTAGTCAGCTCGTCCAGCAGCTCCCAGCCGTCGCTGGGAACGGCGGTGAGGGTCACGCCCAGAGCGCGCTCCACGTCCTCCGGCGTAACATCGTCAAGGAACATATCGCCGCCGTGACGGAGCATGACCTGAGGAATGAGCAGGCGCTTGCCCTTGAGCTCTCTGCCCTCGAGCTGTTTTATGATGTCGCCGCCGGTGACAAGACCGGCAACGGTGATGGTGTGTCCGAAGAAATCGTTGGTGATGGGAATGACCTCCCAGTCGCCATTGGGGAATTTCTCCTTGGCCGCCTCGAGCATTTCCTCGAGATAGGGCGCGGCGGAGGTGCCGGTGACGATAACGGCGCTGTGGGGCAGGCCGTCGCCGTCGGCGTTTTCAAGGGCGGCGGAAAACTCATCCCGCAGCAGGGCGATCATGCCCACGCCGTTGTCCAGCTGGGGATAGTCCTCGTAATCCTCCGGTTTGGGGAAGGGAAGACCGGCGTTGATGTAGAACTCGTCGGCGGGCCACACCACATTGCCCCAGCCGTGTACCCGGGCGATGGCCGCCCAGCGGCTGGCGGTTTCGATGACCTGCCGGGATTCCTCGGCGGTGAACAGCCTCAGTTGCTCAAGACCTTCCCGGTGGGCGGTCAGTCCAACGGGCACAAGGGCAATGGACTGCACCTGAGGGGTGAGGGTGAACAGGTCGCGGAGGGAGCGCTCCAGCGCCTCACCGTCGTTCCAGCCGGGACACAGCACCAGCTGGCAGTTGAGCTGTATGCCGCCCTCGGCAAGGTAGCGCAGGCGATCCATGACCCGGGCCGATTCCGGATTCTTCATCATCTTCACCCGAAGCTCCGGGTCGGTGGTGTGCACCGACACATTGATGGGAGTTATCTTCATCTGAACGATGCGCTCCAGCTCCCGGTCGGAGAGGTTGGTCAGGGTGATGTAGTTGCCGAAAAGGAAGGAAAGGCGCTCGTCGTCGTCCTTGAAATAGAGGGTGTCCCGCATTCCTTTTGGGGTTTGGTCCACGAAGCAGAACACGCACTTGTTGCGGCAGGAGCGCTGCTTATCCATCAGATAGGTCTCAAAATCCAGACCGAGGGAGTCGTATTCGCCCTTTCGGATGAGGTGGGAATGGGCTGCGCCGTCCATATCGGCCACCGCGACCTCCACCACCCGCTCGGTCTCGTAGAACCGGAAGTCCAGCACATCGTGTATATCATGCCCGTTGATGGTCAGAAGAGTCTGACCGGGCTTTATTCCGGCGCGGGCGGCTGCCGAGCCGGGTTCTACGGATTTTATCAGTACGGACACGCCTGAACCTCCCTTTCGGTAGTCGATGGATAATGAATGGCGAGCATTGGCGGGAAACGACCGGGCTGTTCGCCATTCATTGTCCATCGCCAAAAAGAAACGGCTACGCGGATACGGCAATCACCGCCGTCCTGTCGTAGCCGTTGCTTATTTGCAATAATCAGTATCTTACAGCGAAATTAGTCCATCTTAACGACTTCTCTGTCGCCGTAGAAACCGCAGCTGCCGCATACACGGTGCTGTCTCTTGAGCTGTCCGCAGTGGTCGCACTTGACCAGGGTGGGCTCAGCGAGCTTCCAAACGCTGGAGCGTCTCTTGTCTCTTCTCGCCTTGGAAGTCTTTCTCTTGGGTACCGCCATCGTCTATACCTCCTTTTACAATCGCTGTGGGCTGTCTTATTCTTCTTCCAGCAGTTTTCGTAATGCCGCAAGACGCGGGTCAGGCTCACTCAGCTCACAGTCACACTGACCGTGGTTGAGGTTGCACCCGCACTTCGGGCACAGCCCTTTGCAATCCTGCCTGCACAGATATCCGGTCGGCGCCTCCAGCAGAATGTCCTCCCGGGCGATCTCGTCAAAGTCGACGCGAAAGTCGGGAGCGAAGACGATCTCCTCCGAGGTGTCGTCCTCCGGCTCGACACCGGAAACGATGTGCTCAAAGGCGAAGGTCATGGGCTGGCTCGAGGATTCGAGACAGCGGTCACACTCTCTGGTGTAGCTGGCCTCGGCGCGATATCTCAGCATGACCACGCTGCCCTGATTCTCAAAAGAACCGGTGATATGTACCGGGTCGGCAAACGGCTTGGCGCCGTAGGCCTCTTCGTCCGAAAGATCAAGCGTCAGGTCGATGGGGAGAATAAACCCCTCCTGCTGGAAAACCTGTTTCAGGTCAAGCTGCATAGCGCACCTCATAATCACCCCGGCAAAAATTCACCGGAGCGATAATCACTCGTAATATTATAAATATGAAGACGGTATTTGTCAATCACATTTTAAAAATTGAAGTATTTTATCCGTTTTTTATTTCTCAGAGAACCTCGATCAGCTTGGTGACGGATTCGGGAAGCTCGTCAACATCGGCGGAAACGGAGAAAACAAAGGTGATCTTGGTCTGCTCGGCGAGGGGAGCGACCTTCTCGATGAAGGCGGTGAACTCGGCCATGTCGCGGCCACCGATCTTCAGAGTGGAATCGACCAGAACATCGGTGATGTCATAGTTGCCGGCGCACAGGCCGCTGAGGAAGCCGTAGAAGGCGTCGAAGCCCTTGATGCCGTAGTCCTCAATGTTGATAAGACGGGCCTTGTGGTCTACGTCGTAGGTCAGGGTGTCGCCCTTTTCGACGCAAACGACGTTGCCCTTGGAAGCCTTTACGGCGTCATGAGCCAGGGCGATGAGCTTCTTGGTCTTGCCGCTGCCCTTGTTGCCCGCGAGAAATTTTATCATGGTGATCTCCTCCAATATGGTTGTTGATTGGTGCTTTTTTATTTCAAGGAGCGCTGAGTCATCGGTATGGCACAGCGCTCCTTATAATGCTTTGTGTTGTGATTACTCGGCCAGACGAGCCTCCAGCTCAGCCTTCTGGCTCTCGTAGCCGGGCTTGCCCAGCAGGGCAAACATATTCTTCTTGTAAGCCTCAACGCCGGGCTGGTTGAAGGGATTGACGCCCAGAACGTAGCCGGAGATGGCGCAGGCCTTCTCGAAGAAGTAGATCAGGTAGCCGAGGTCGCTCTCGCTCCAGCTGTCAACATGGAGTGCGACATTGGGAACGCCGCCGTCCACATGGGCCAGAACGGTGCCGGCAAAGGCCTTCTTGTTGACCTCGTCCATGGTCATGCCGGTGAGGAAGTTCAGACCGTCAACATTGGCGGGATCCTCCTCGATGACGCGCTGCTGCTTGGGCTGGTCAAAGACGCACACGGTCTCGAACAGGAAGCGGCAGCCCTCCTGAATGTACTGACCCAGAGAGTGCAGGTCGGTGGAGAAGATGGCAGAGGCGGGGAAGATGCCCTTGTTGTCCTTGCCTTCGCTCTCGCCGTACAGCTGCTTCCACCACTCGTTCATCATCTGGAAGGCCGGCTCGTAGGAAACCAGCAGCTCGGTGGAGTAGCCTGCCTCGTAGAGGGCGTTGCGCACCGCGGCGTACTTGTAGCAGGGGTTCTTCTCGATGTCGGTGTCGCACAGGGAGTTCTGGGCCAGACGGGCACCCTCCATGAGCTTGTCGATGTCGATTCCGGCAGCGGCGATGGGCAGCAGGCCCACGGCGGTGAGCACGGAGAAACGGCCGCCGACATTGTCGGGAACCACGAAGGTCTCGTAGCCTTCCTCGGTGGCCAGAGCCTTGAGAGTGCCTCTGGCGCGGTCGGTGGTGCAGAAGATGCGCTCACGGGCGCCCTCCTTGCCGTAGCGCTCCTCCATGTACTTCTTGAAGGCGCGGAAGGCGATGGCGGGCTCGGTGGTGGTGCCGGACTTGCTTATCATATTAACGGAGACACGCTTGCCCTCGCAGAGGGTGAACAGTTCGTTCAGAGCGTCGGAGCTGATGTTGCAGCCGGAGAAGAAGATCTGGGGACCGTCGCAGACCAGATTGTAGTTGGGGCTCTTGAGGTACTCGATAGCGGCGCGGGCTCCCAGATAGGAACCGCCGATGCCGATGACCACCAGAACATCGCTGTTCTCGCGGATCCTGGCGGCGGCCAGCTTGATGCGGGCGAACTCTTCCTTGTCGTAGTCGGTGGGAAGGTTGAGCCAGCCGATGAAATCGTTGCCCAGACCGGTACCGGCGTGCAGAGCCTCATGGGCGGCGGTGACGCGCGGCTGGATGGCCGCGACCTGCTCCTTGGTGACGAAGCGCTCGGTGTAACGGGTGTCTATACGAACTGCCATTGTTTTTGGCCTCCTATAAAAATACTTGCTCTATAATACAATAAATGCGCGGATATTTCAATAGAGCATTTGTTAATTTATTTGAGAATTATACACAAAAATATGCAAATAGTTTATACAAACAGACGGCGTCTGAGCTCGTCCATGAGCCTCGGCTTGCGGCTGATGTAGAAAAACAGCAGCGAGAGGAACAGCAGCGGAACCACCGCGTAGATGCTCCAGCGGATGGCGAGGATGCCATAGACGGCGTAGTCGATGATAAGCTCCAGCGCCATGATGTACACGCCCAGAGTGATGGAGACAAGAGCGGCCTTGGTCAGCGGACGCAGGCGCTTTGCGCGGATGGCGGCCATGACCGCGCAGGCCATCAGGCCGGTACACAGGGTGATGGGAATGCCCAGTCTCAGGCACCAGTCCCAGCTGCCCACATACACGGCGATGACGGCGAGGAAGCCGGCGATGGCCAGAAAATCCACCGAGAGAAGAAGATAGGGGCTGATGCTTCGGAAAAACAGCGGCATAAGCACCCACACGCCCAGCATGGCTCCGGCTCCGATTACGATGAGCGACCAGTTGAGGGCGAAGGGAAGGGCGCCGGTCAGCAGGTCGATGACCGCGGTGGCTCCCACGGGGATGAGCAGGAAGAGCATGACCACCCATGCCAGCTCACGGCGGTTGAGGCCGTTTATCTGGTGCTGGATGTTGCTGGGATAGGGACGGTCGGCGGTAAGATCGCCGGAGGTATGGTTGGGATTTACGACTTTTGTATTGCACAGCGGGCAGACGGCCTCGGATTCGGCCAGCTTCACGCCGCATTCAACGCAGTAGGACATTACTCCATCAGGCTCCTTTCGTTCATGTTGCTTTCGATGGTGACCGGGATGCCGTCCTCCACCAGACGGGTGAAGAAGCCGCGCTCCACGTCGGCCTCCCGGATCTTGCGGGTAAAGTTGACGTTCAGCTTGCCCTTGTAGGTGACGGCGGCGCACATGACTTTGTTCTGGTAGAGGGGGCCCAGCTGGAAGTCGAAGCGGTCAACGTATTGTTCCATTTCCGGCGGCAGGGTGATAACTCCGAGGTTGGAGATGGAGGAGCAGCTCTGCACATCGCCGGTGGCGCGGTAGACGATCTGGAGTATCAGGATCTTTATGCCCAGCGGCACGAAGCGGATGATGGGGTTGGTCTCCGCCTGCACATTGGCGGTGAACTTGGCGCGCAGGTGCTGGGGAGTGGTTTCAAGACCCATCTGGTGCTGGACGATCTTCGCCGTTTCCCGCAGGCTGTATTCGCCGTATTTGCGCTCGATGCCCGGGTTTATGTATGAGGAAAAATTGCGCACCGTGGAGGAGCCGAAGATGCGCCGCAGGTTGACCGGCACATTGATCTTTATGGGCTGATTGCGGCGCTTGCGTGAGCGGTCACGCCGCTGGATGTCGGCTATGCTCTGGATGAGCACGGCGGTGAGGTAGTGGGTCACCGAAACGCCCATCTCCTTGGCCTTTGCTGCCACAAGGGCCGAGTCGGCGGTGCCGGTGACGATGTTGAGAAACTGCTTGTGCTCCTCGGTGCCCTTCAGATGGTAGGCGATGGATTCGCCCCGGGCGAGGGGAGTCTTGCCGGCGAACTTGGGGAAGCTGTCCTCCAGCTCCTCGGGACGGGGCTTTTCGGAGCAGTCGAAAATGGCCGCTCCCCGGGGGATGCTCACGCCGTAGCGCATGGTGAGGTATTCGGCCACCAGCGTCCTGAGGAAGCACATTCCGCCCGAGCCGTCGGTGAGCACATGGAAAAACTCCAGCGCGATGCGGTTGCGGTAGTATCGCACCCGGAACATGAAGCCGTTGTTTTCCTTCTTCTTGATGGGAAGGCAGGGATTGGCAACGTCGAGGGTGACCGGCGGGATGCCGTCCACGTGCTCGAGATAGTGCCAGAACAGTCCCCGCCGCACCCGCACCGTCATGGTGGGGAAGCGCTTCGCCGTGCGCTCCAGTGCCTTTTCGAGGATGTCCTTGTCCACGTCCTCGGTCAGGGTGGCGCACAGCCGGAACATGGCCATCCACGACCGGTTGCTCATGACCGGATAGATGGTGGCGGCGTTGTCCAGACGGTACCACTTGCGCCGTTTTTTCTGAGCCTTCTTTCTGATTTCCGCTTTGTTTTCTGCCATAAACAAGCCCTTTCCTCCGGACGGTTTCGATGCCCGGTTTTTCAGCCTTATGATACCATATCGGGGTATTGATTGCAACCGTTCGGAAAAATATATTTCTTACATCGTGGCGGACAAAAGCCCTCCGCCGGGATGGCGGAGGGCGAAGGGACGCGATTCAGTTGCCTTCCGGCGCTTCACCGGCGGATTTTTCCTGCTCCCTGGCGGCTGCCTCGGCCCGCAGGCGGCGGTGCTCGGCCTTCTCGATGTACATCAGGCCGTCAGCCTCCTTGAGCTGCTGGCTGATGGTGAAGCCGTCGCTGTCGTGCCAGGAAACGCCGATGGCCACGCTGATGCCGTTCTTCTGCATCAGCCGGCGCACCTTGTCCACCTGTATCTCGAAGTCCTCCCTGCCGATGTCGGGCACGATGACGGCGAACTCGTCGCCGCCGATGCGGTAGGAGTTGCCGCTGAAGGTGCCCCGGATGCCGTCGGCGGTGCTGACTATGAGCTGGTCGCCGGCGTCGTGACCAAGGGTGTCGTTGACCTGCTTGAGGCCGTCCAGATCAAAGAAGGCCACGCCTACACGTCTGCGGGGATGGCGGGTGTATTCGTCACAGATGAAGTTGAATTTGTTGCGGTTGTGGAGGTGAGTGAGGGTGTCGGTGAAGCTCATTTTGGTCAGGGCTTCCTCGTGGGCCTTGCGCTCCAGAGCCTCGGTGACGAAGAACTGCACCGAGGACATGAGGGTCAGGTCTTCGTATTCCTTGCGGGGATTGTCCACGCCCAGATAGCCGATGATGGTGCTGCCCCGGAGAAGGGGAACGGCGATGAGGCTATGGATGTTCTGGGCGGAGAGGATGTCGTATGTATTGGAAGTGAGATCCAGATCTCTGTCTATATCGGATATGTAGAAGATGCCGGTGCGGCGGAACTCCTCCAGCCACGCCTCCACGGCGCTCAGAGGCACATTCTGAAGATTGTCAATCTCCTTGGAAACGCCCTCGGCGGCGTATTCGTAGAGGTTGCTGGTGGTCTGGTTTTCGTAGTTGACATCGCACAGATAGGTGCGGTCGCCGTCGAAGTAGCGGTTGACGATGGCCAGCAGGTTATCAATGGCGAGGTCGATGCTGGAGTAGGAGGACAGCTCGGTGACGCACTCGATGAGCACGTTGGACTTGTGCAACTGGCGTTCGGCGTGAGCCTTGCTCTTGGCCAGCTGATTGATGGACAGCAGATTCAGTGCCACGAACAGCAGAATGACCACGCATTCGGTGGCGGCGACGATCACAAGAGCCTGCCGGAGGGAATCGTGCCGGGAGAAGGCCAGCTCCTCGGGGATCATGACCAGCAGCTGCCAGTCGTCAACGGAGATGGGAGTGTAATACATATAGCTGTTTACGCCGCTTCGGGGAGAGACATAGGCGATGACGCCCTCCTGACCCTCCTGAACGGCCTTTATAAGGTCAGTGTCCGAGTAATCACGCAGGCCGCGGATCTCCTCGGATTCGTATATGTTTCCCAGCTCGCTGTAGGTGTTGTCCAGAATAAAATTGCCGTCGGAGCGGTCAACTATCATGCAGGAGGCCTCGCCGCCGTAGACGGTGGGGCGGAAGTAATCGGACAGCTCATGGCATTCGATAACGCCCATCAGAGCAGCCACAGTGCGGCCGTTGCGGACGGCGGGGACACTGCAGTAGACCGTTTCCCGGCCGGTGAGATGGTCGGTCATGCGGGGAGACATATGTATGCCCGATTCGGCCAGCTCCTTAAAGGAGATGTCGCCGTGGAGGGTGGTGGTGCCGTCGTTCATCATAACGCTGCCGTCGGGGAAGACCACGTCTATGCGGGTGAACATGGTCAGGTCGGCGTAGCCGTTCATGTGCTCGACGATATCCTCGGGAGAGCCGAGCTTGTTGTCGGCAAGGGCACCGGCGGCCAGCTCAAGGATGCTGAGGTTGTCCTCCATGCGGATGACCACCTCGCGGCTGATGCTCTGGGCGGCATCGCCGAGGGTCTCCCAGCAGTGCTCCTCCTCGCTGCGCAGGGCAGCGGTGTAGGCCGCGAGGGAAAGCCCGACGGTCAGCAGCAGAATGAGCACGGTGGCCATGACTCTGCTGATAAGGGTTTTGCGGTTCAGTTTCATGATTCTGTTCCTTCCGGACAGGTTTATTCAAAGAGGCGGATGAACGTTCCGCTTTGGAAATATCTACAGATAAATAATAAGATATCGGCGTCGGTTTGTCAATAATTTCACACTGTTCTCAAAGAGTTTTTGCGCCATGTCCATGGCCGGCCGGCGGTTGCGGCGGGGGACGGTGTGTGGTATAATGCACCGGAAAAGATCGTGACAAAGCCGGAGGATAAATATTATGTCGATTATTTTCTTCGATCTGGACGGCACTCTTGCACCGGTGGGACTGCCCGTTCCCGAGAAAGTGGCCGAAGGACTGAGAGAGCTGGAGAGACGGGGGCACAGAGTCGCCCTCTGCTCGGGCAAGCCGGCCTATTATCTGTGCGGTTTGCTGCGGCAGCTGGGTCTGAAGCAGCCGGCCATCGCCGGAGAGAACGGCGCCGCCATCCAGCTGGGAGTTGACCTGCCGCCTGCCGTTCGCGGCGCGCTGCCCTATCCGGAAAGCACAAGGCGTGCCCTTGAGGAGCTGCGCCGGGAGCTGGAGAGGAGCTTTGGCGGTCAGGTGTGGTTTCAGCCCAACGAGCATATGCTCACCTGCTTTCCCCACACCGAGGCGCTCTTTGAGCCGATAGAAGAAATTATCGCTAAAAGTCATCCCGAGCAGGCGGGGCTTGTGGTCTATCGCCACTGTGATTGCTTTGACATAATCCCGGAGGGCGTGGACAAGGGAGCCGGTGTCCGGGAGCTGTGCCGTCTGCTGGGCGAGGAGCCGGAGCGCTGCACCGCCGTGGGCGACCACACCAACGACCTGCCCATGTTCCGGGCGGTGGGCAGAGCCATTGCCGTGGGCGGCTTCGCTCCGGCTGAGGCTCACCTGCGCTTTGACACCATCGCTCAGGCCATGAAGTACCTTCTCGGGGAGTGATTTTACCCGGAATTGTGAAGCATTTGTAAACTGAATGTAAATTCGGGGCGGGAAGGGGCCTCCGTCAAGCACAAAAGGTTGACAGGCACAGACAATATATTGTATAATTACCACCGTAAAAATGGAGCAAAAGGCATAACTGCGTCCTTTTGCGCCTTTCGGTGAAATAATATATTTCCCATATCTATGTCTGAAAGGATACGGAACAACGATATGAGATTTTCCAAGAGGCTTTTCGCCCTGCTCATGGCAGCGGTGCTTACCATAACCGCGCTGCCCACGGAGTTCATCGCTCCGCTGACCGCCTACGCCGCCGAGACCACCAAGCTGACGGTCACCGGCGATGTGGTCAACATCCGCTCCGGCGCCGGCACCTCCTACTCCAAGGTGGCCACCGTCACCCAGAGCACGGTGCTGACCTCTCAGGGCACGGCCAAGGATTCCAAGGGCGTCACATGGTACAAGGTCACGGCCAACGGAGCTACCGGTTATATCATCAGTACCTTCGTTTCCGCCTCCACCACCTCCAGCGCCACCAAGACCCTGCCCGTCACCGGTACCACCGTCTATGTGCGCAAGGGCGCCGGCACCTCCTACGGCTACATAACCACCGTCAAGAAGGGCGCCAGCTACACCGTGGTGGGCAGTGCCAAGGACTCGGCCGGAAAGACATGGTATAAGATCAACATCAACAACACCACCGGCTACATCATCAGCACCTATGTCAAGGTCAGCGAGACCGGCGGCACCACCGCCTCCTCCACCACCGCGCCCTCCACCACCACCGCCGCTCCCCAGCGCCAGCTGAAGGTCACCGGCGACATCGTCAATGTGCGCAAGGGCGCCGGCACCAACCACGCCAAGGTGACCACCGTCAAGCAGAACGCCGTGTACCTCATTCAGGGCGCATCCAAGGGCAATGACGGCAAGACATGGTACAAGATCAATGTCAACGGCACCACCGGCTATGTGGTGAGCACCTATGTGAAGGTCTCTGATGTGACTACCACCACCAAGACCACCACTACCACCACAACTACCACCACCAAGAAGCCCGACTCCGTGGACATCACCACTCCGGGCGCCACCACGACCACCACGACCAAGACCACCACGCCCGCTCCCTCCTACACCGGAACCACTCTGGCCGCCAATGTGGCGGTGACCATCTCCGGCGACGGCGTGGAGATGCGCTCCGGCGCCGGCTCGGCCTATTCTCTCATGACCACGCTGAAAAAGGGCAGCACGGTCATCGTTCTGAGCAACCGGGTGGACAACGCCGGCCAGCTGTGGTACAGAGTAATGTTCGCCTCGGCCAGCGGATACATAAAGGCAAGTGATCTGGCGGGAGCACCCTCCTCCACCACTACCACCACCAAGCCCACTACCACCACTACCACCGTTCCCAACCGCGGCCCCACAACCACCACTACCACAAAAACCACCACAACCACCACGACCGTCTATATCCCCGCGTGGCAGACCACTACCACCACCACCGCGAACAACACCATCGAGGACGGTATCCAGCTGGGCAATCCCGGCAGCACCACCACTCTGCCCAACTCGGTCATAATAACCACCAGCGGCTCCGGCCAGATCGCCGAGGCCACCACCACCCAGAACGCCACCGACACCCGGGTGGTCAGACACGGCACCGTCAAGTGCGACACTTCCCTGAACGTCCGCGCTTCGGCCAACACCACCGCTCAGGTGCTGGGCACCATCCGCAACGGCACTCAGGTGGTCATCGTTGAGACTCTCTCCGGCTGGTACAAGATCGAGTACAACAACGGCTTCGGCTATGTCAGCGCCGACTTCGTCACCGACGTCAAGGACGGCACCGTGACCGTCCGGCTGTCCTTCGGCAGAGATTACTACTATGTCAATCAGGGCTCCAAGGTCAATGTTGGCATTACCCTTGGCGGCTATGTTATCAGCTACAGCTCCGAGAACGGCTCGGCCGCTCCGGTCAGCAAGGACGGCGTGGTCACCGGCAACACTCCCGGTGTCTACACCATCACCGCCACCGCCGGCAGCGCCAAGGCCATCACCGAGGTGGTCGTTCTCAAGAAGGCCAACTCCGGCATCCAGCCCATGACCATCAGCGAGGCGGGCACCAAGTTCATCGCTGACTGGGAGGGCGGCGGAACGCCCTTCGGCGACGCCATCGTCTTCTATCCCTATCAGGACGCTGTGGGCTACTGGACCGTGGGCTACGGCCACGCCATCACCACCGCCGAAAGCAAGAAGTGGACAAGAGAGCAGGCCGTTGAGCAGTTCAACGCTGAGATCGCCGCTCTGCTGGGCGAGGGTCACGAGATCACCGAGGAGCGTCCCTACCTCACCCTTGAGGAGGCCACCGCTCTGCTCAACGCCGACCTGAACAAGGGTCCCTATGTGGCCGCTGTCAGCGACTGGGCCATCCGCAACGGCGTAAAGCTCACTCAGCAGCAGTTCGACGCTCTGGTCAGCTTCTGCTTCAACCTCGGCCCGGCCTACTGGACCAGCGATACCTATTACTTCTACCTCAAGTCGGCCATCATCGCCTACCGCGACGGCAGCGCCGCCGTTCCCGACCAGATCATTGACGGCTTCACCCGCTACATCAAGGCGGGCGGCGTCAATCTGAAGGGTCTGTGGTGGAGACGCCGCAACGAGGCCGAAATGTTCCTCAACGGCGACTACGCTATCGACCGCGAAAACAAGTTCACCCTGCCCAACCTCACATGGGCATAGGAACGCGGCACAGCGGCACGCGGAACAATTATATAATGTAATGAACATCCCACAGGGCGCACCCTTCGGAACGCCCTGTGGGAAAATTTTAACACAAGCGAGGTTTCGCCTTATGATAGCACTTGTTGATTACGGCGCGGGCAATGTGGAAAGCGTTGCCAAAGCCATCCGCCACCTGGGCAGAGAAGTGGTGCTCACCGACGACGCAAAGGTCATCAGCTCCGCCGAGGGAGTTATTCTGCCCGGCGTGGGAGCTTTTGGTGACGCTGTTGCTCAGCTCCGCGCCCGGGGACTTGAGCGGGTGGTCAAGGAAAGCGCCGCCGACCCCGACCGCCCCTTCCTGGGCATATGCGTCGGTCTGCAGATGCTCTTTGATTCCAGCGAGGAATCTCCCGGAGCCGCCGGCCTGAGCCTGATGGGCGGCAAGGTGCTTCGTCTGCCCTCCGAGGGCGGGCTGAAGGTTCCCCACATCGGCTGGAATTCCATCGAGTATGACCGGGAATGCCCCATATTCGCCCGGCTGCCCCAGCGGCCCTATGTGTACTTCGTGCACAGCTATTACCTCAAGGCCGACGATCCCTCTCTGGTGGCGGCCACCGCCGAATACGGCACCACCATCCACGCCGCCGTGTGGCAGGGCAGCTGCTTTGCCACCCAGTTCCACCCGGAGAAGAGCGGCGAGATCGGCCTGACCATCCTCGACAATTTCTGCTCACTTATATAGATAGTATAGAAAGGTATCCGATATGTACGCAAAGAGAATAATTCCCTGCCTGGATGTTAAAAACGGCCGGGTGGTCAAGGGCGTGAATTTCGTTGAGCTGCGCGATGCCGGTGACCCGGTGCAGTGCGCGGCGGCCTACAACGAACAGGGCGCCGACGAGCTGGTCTTTCTTGATATTACCGCATCCTCCGATGCCCGTTCCATCGTCATCGACATGGTGGAGCAGGTGGCCAAAACGGTGTTCATTCCCTTCACCGTCGGCGGCGGAGTGCGCACCGTGGACGATTTCAGCGCCCTGCTCAAGGCGGGCGCGGACAAGGTGGCGGTCAACTCGGCGGCCATCCTCCGCCCGGAGATACTCTCCGAGGCCGCGGAGAAATTCGGCAGCCAGTGCGTGGTGCTGGCCATTGACGCCCGCCGCCGCCCCGAAGGCGGCTGGACGGTCTACCGCAACGGCGGTCGCATCGACATGGGCATCGACGCCGTGGAGTGGGCCGTGAAGGGCGTGGAGCTGGGAGCGGGCGAGATCCTGCTGACCAGCATGGACTGCGACGGCACCAAGAACGGCTACGACATCGAGCTGACCCGAGCCATCAGCGAGCGGGTGAGCGTGCCGGTCATCGCCTCGGGCGGCGCCGGTACTCCGGAGCATTTCTACGAAGCGGTCACCGAGGGCAAGGCCGACGCTGTGCTGGCGGCTTCTCTCTTCCACTTCAACGAGCTTCCCATTCCCGAGCTGAAGAAATATCTGGCGGAAAAGGGCGTCAGCGTCCGTCTATGACCATATCCTCGGCTCCGGTGCTCCAGCCGCACACGGCGGCGGCTCCGGCGGCCAGCATGAGGGCGGGCAGGTCGCTCTGGCTGTGAGTGACGGCAAATTCCGCCGGCTCCAGCCACAGCCCGGAAACCGTGGGCAGCTCCCGCTGAAGGCACAGCACCGCCCGGTTGGGCGAGAGGCTGGAAAGGGTAAGGGTGTCCCGCACTCCGGTTCCGCAGGTGACCACCGGGTTGAGATATCCCAAAAGAGCCTTGCGCATCCGGCGGTTGTCCGAGCCGGCCACCACAATGGTGTCCTCACTGAGCTTCGGGCGGCGGGGCGCGGTCTGGTCGGCGAGAACCAGCACCGAGCGGCTTATCAGCAGCCGATCCAGCCGACGGGCGGCGTCCACGAGGTATTCCGGAGAGCCGCTTCCCGTGGATTCAATGCCCCGGAAGGTGCGCAGCGCGACTGCTCCCCGAGCCGAAAGGGCGGCGGCCGTAAGCCGGGCGACCGGCTCCGGATTCTGACCAAAGACGACGACAGTGACCAAGCATCCCCACTCCCGAAAGTCGATTGCCGGCGTTTTTACACCGACAAGGCTATTATTCCGACATGAGGGGCGATTATTCCCGTGTTTTTCATTGCTTAATAAAATAAGAAACACCCGGCCATCACCCCGGTGGCCTATACATATTATATATTACCCATGGAGGATCATAAAATGAAGGTTACGATACTGGGCACCGGCAGCTGGGGCACCGCTCTGGCACTGGTGCTGGCCGACAACGGCAACGACGTGCGGATGTACGGCGTGGACGAGTCGGAGATAAACGACATCAACAAAAAGCACCGCAACAACCGCTATTTCCACGGCGCGCCTCTGCCCGAGAGCATCCGCGCCTTTGCTGACCCCGCCGAGGCAACGGAGGGCTGTGAGCTGCTGCTCATAACCGTGCCCACCAAGTTCGTGGCCTCCGCTCTGAACACCGTAAAGCCCTACATCGCTCCGGGCACCCTTGTGGTCAACGCCAGCAAGGGCTTTGACCCGGCCACCAACAACCGCATGAGCCAGACCGTCCGTGAGGTGCTGGGCGACCGCGGCATCCGCCCGGTGGTTTCCATCATCGGCCCCAGCCACGCCGAAGAGGTGGTTCTGCGCAAGCTGACCGCCATCTGCGCCGTGTCCCTCGACCACGCCGCCGCCGAGGAGGTTCAGAGAATATTCTCCAACGGCAATATGCGTCTGTACATCAACTCCGACGAGATCGGTGCCGAGTATGGCGTGGCCATGAAGAACGTCATCGCTCTGGCCTCGGGCATGATGGCCGGCAGAGGCTACGGCGACAACGGCCGCGCCGCGCTGGTCACCAGAGGCATCGCCGAGATGATCCGCTACGGCGTTTCCATGGGCGGACGCAAGGAGACCTACATCGGCCTCACCGGCGTGGGCGACCTTGTGGTCACCTGCTTCAGCCCCCACTCCCGCAACTATCAGGCCGGCTACATCATCGGTCAGGACGACGGCGCGGAAAACTTCTTCCGGGACAACACCAAGACGGTCGAGGGCGTGAACAGCTGCAAGGTCATCTACGAGGACGTCATGGCCAACTGCGACTTTGAAATGCCCATCATCGGCAGCGTGTATGATGTGCTCTTCCGGGGCAAGCATCCCTCGGAGGCCATCGAGGAGCTGATGAACCGGCCTCTCATCGACGAGACATTCTGATAAAAAGACATAATATAATGAAATCGCGGCGATACAGCGGAAAATATCGCCGCGATTGTTGTTATGTCTCTTGATTTTTTGTAAACCAATGTGATATAATGTCCTCAGACAAAGGAAAGGAGCACTGTTATGGAAAAATTTGTTCCCTTTGAGAAGCTGTCCAAGAAGCAGCAGCGCGAGCTGAACAACCAGAAGCGCAGAACCTGGGGCGAGCTCAGCCCGGTGACCCGCAGACCGGAAAATCCCAAAGCCTACAACCGCAAAAAGGCACGGAAGTGGAGTGATGATTCCCACTGTTCCGTGCCTTTTCGTTTTATATGAATTTTACCAGAGGTAGCGTCATCTTTGGTGACGGTCACCAAAGGTGAGAGCGGCTGTTCACCAAAGGTGACAGCTACTTACCACCCGGCCCACCACCTTCACGCCGCCGAAAAGCTCAAGGGCGCGGGGAGGATAGTGGCGGTTGAAGCCGGCCAGCATGGGCCCGGCCTCCGTGTGCTTCAGGCGGCTGACCATCAGCTGGCCACCCGGAAGGAGGAAAACTCCCGGCTTTTCCGGCTCGAGGGTATCCTGCTTCACGCACAGCAGCCGGTCTCCGGCGTATATCATCGGCTCCATCCGGTCGTCGGCGGCGATGAGCATGAAGTGATTTCCGTCGCAGTACTCTGTCTCGGCGAACTCCTGCCCCGCGATGTTCCCGGCGGCGAAGAGGTCGTCGGGATTTTCTATTGTCTGCCGGAGGAGGGGAACGGTGCCGGCGAGGATCTCCAGCTCCTCCTCAGTCATGGGCGTGTCCTCGCCACGGAGCCAGTGAGGGCTGCATTTCAGAATTTCGGCGAAGAGCATGGTACGCTTGTAGCTGGGCTCGTAGGCTCCCTTGCAGTATTCGCTGATGGTGGAGTCGCTCACGGAACAGAGCCGGCCGAACTCGGCGTTGGTCAGGCCGCGGATCTTGAGGATCTCGCTCAGTCTCTGGGCGACGGTGGCAACTTTCATGGTTCTCTTCCTTTCATTGTAAGTTCCCTAAAATCGGGACAGCATCCACAAAACGACAGTATTTCTCATAAGCTGATGATATTATATAATAAACGTAGAGGCCTTGGCAATTATCTGTACGAATAATGGTTCGGAAGGCAGATGAATGCTTGACAAAGATGGGATGATATGATATAACAAAGACGCGAAAAGAACATATGTTCGTTTCGGCGGAAAGATAGGTGAAACGATGACAACGAAGCCGGCCGGTTGAAGCGGAAAGCCGGCCAAACAAGGAGAAAATCAATGAACAAAGACAATTACCGGGACTATGTTACGGAGGCGTACCGGTACTACGCGCTGTGCGGCCGCCCCACCGAGCTGGAGGTGAAGCAGGTGCGGGACATTCTGCCGCCCAACTGCCGCGGGGCGGTGGCCGATCTGGAAGCGGCGGCAAGGGTCATGGGGCGGCTGGAGCTGGAGCCGGAGGGCGAGCTGATGAAGGGCTGTCTTGACCGGGTGTATCTGGCCGACCCGAGGAGAACGCCGGGCAGAGGAGCCATAAGCGAGCGGGTGGTGAGGGCGTCGATGGAGCTGTGCGTCAGTGAATCCACGGTGTACCGCATTCTGCGGCGGCTGCGGCTGCTGATGGCCATCGAGCGGGGACTGCGGGTGGAGGAGGGAGAGCTGGTGCAGCTCTTCGACCGCTCCCGGAGCAAAATGCCGCCCAGAGCCGGCGCGATGATGTGGAAGGGAGAAGCCCGGCGGGACACCTCAGTTCCCGGGGCCTCGTAAGGGAAAATCTTCATGGGAAATCGCCTTTTTTTTACGATAAATCACCCAAATTGCCGCTGTGCAGGTGATTTCCATTGTGCTGAGGGAAAAAGAGTGTTATAATCAGATTAAGGCAATACCGCATAATTCTAAGTGCGATATTGCGCAGTCAGATTTTCTGTCAGACGATACAAAAAGCGGAACCAATACTTTGTGTATTGGTGAGCATTTTTGTGAAGTATGACGGAAAAGATGCAAGCAAGATCGT
>JAZSQO010000102.1:0-18330 GCA_045538015.1 Acutalibacteraceae bacterium
ACGATCTTGCTTGCATCTTTTCCGTCATACTTCACAAAAATGCTCACCAATACACAAAGTATTGGTTCCGCTTTTTGTATCGTCTGACAAAAAATCTGACTGCGCAATATCGCACTTAGAATTATGCGGTATTGCCTTAAATTCAGCGCAGCAGCGACGCGATAAGGTCGATGATGGGCTGGGAATATACGCCGAATGCCACGCAGGCGGCGGCCAGCACCACCATGGGCACGGTCATCAGTCCGCCCGCTTCGCTTATTCCGGCAAGAGCCTTCACATCGGTGTTCTCTCCGGGGAAGAAGGCACGAACCACGACATTGAGCATATATATGGCCGTGAGCAGAGCCGAGATGAGCAGGACGACTATTCCCGCCAGCTCGAAGGCTCCGCCGCTTTCCACCGCCGCCGAGGCAAGGGCCCATTTGGACACAAAGCCGTTGAACAGCGGCACACCGGTCAGGGCGAGGGCAAAAACGGTGAAAGCTCCGAAGGTGTAAGGCATCCGCTTGCCGAGGCCGTTGAGCTGGCTGACATACTCCCTTTCGGTGGTATGCAGCACCGCTCCCGCGGCGAAGAAGGCGCCGATCTTGATGATGGAGTGGAAGAGCATATGCAGCACTCCGGCCTCAAGTCCGGCCGGGGTCATCAGCGTCACGCCGAAGAGGATGTAGGAAAGGTTGGCCATGGTGGAGTAGGCCAGCCGGCGCTTGAAGTGCACCTGCTTGAGAGCCGCCGAGGAGCCGAACAGAATGGACACCAGCGCCACGGCCATGACCGCGTACTGAGCCCAGCTGCCCCGGAGAAAGTCAGTGCCGAAGGAGTAGTAGGTCAGGCGGATGACCGCGAAGGCTCCGGCCTTGACCACCGCCACGGCGTGGAGCAGAGCGGTGACCGGAGTGGGTGCCACGGAGGCCTTGGGCAGCCACGCATGGAGCGGGAAAATGGCCGCCTTGACACCGAAGCCCATAAAGGACGCCACATACACCACCAGCAGAAGCTCACGGTTGTCCTGAGCCGCCTGAGTGAGGATGCCGCCCATCTCGAAGCCGCCGCTGCCGTAGGTCAGCAGGAATATCATGCCGATAAAGGCAAAGGCCGCGCCTCCGATGGAATAGAGCAGATAGGAAAAGCCGGCTCTTATGGCCGCCATGGTCATGGGCTGCAGCACAAGAGGCAGAGTGGAAAGGGTAAGCAGCTCATAGAAGAAGTACATGGTCAGGATATTGCCCGAGCAGGCAATGCCCAGCGTCACGCCGTAGGAGATCATAAAGAAGGCGTAGAACATTCTCTGACGCTTTTCATGCTTCATGTACTCAAAGGCGTACAGCGTGGTAAAGGGCCAGAGGACAGCCGCCAGAGCGGCGAATATCCGGCCAAGGCCGTCCAGCCTTAGAGCCAGAGTCAGCTCGCCGGTGAATTTAAGCAGGGTAAAAACACTGTCGTCAACGGTAAAGATGAACATGCCGGTCAGCACTGTGGTGAGCACCACCGACGCCATGACGAAGGCATTTCTCAGTCTGTCCGTTCTGAAGGGCAGCAGCAGCTCAGCCGCGCCGCACAGAATGGGCAGGAAGATCGGTACGAGTAAAAACGCGTTGCTCATGCTTGTGAACGATCCCTTCTTGCGTTTTTGGTCACATCGCCGCCGAGGCAATGCCGGCGGTCAGTCCGGTCAGCGGGCCGCTGAACAGACCCAGCAGCACAGCCCCAACCGCGAGCACGGCCATCGGCACCCACATAAGGGGGCTTTCGGTGCGTTTCAGTCCGGCGGGAGCCTCTTCTCCGGGGAAGAAGGCGTCAATGACAACGGGCAGCAGATAGCCCGCGGTCAGCAGAGCCGACACCAGCAGCACCACCGGAATGAGCCACGCAAAGGCTCCCGGAGCGCTGTCCAGAGCGGCGGAGGCCATGACCCACTTGGACACAAAGCCGCCTGTTGGCGGAATGCCGATAAGGGTCATGGAAGCAAGGGTATAGCACCACATGACCACCGGCAGCTGTTTTCCGGCATGGCGGTATTCGTTGGCCATGGTTCTGCCGGTGTAATAGATAAGCGCGCCGGCGGTGAGGAACAGGCAGGTCTTTACCGCGGCGTGGAACACCGTGTGCAGCAGAGCACCCTGCATACCTTCCTCGCTGAAAATGAACAGCGAGGTGAGGATATAGGATATCTGGCTGACGGTGGAATAGGCAAGGCGCTTTTTGAACAACTTTTCACGGTAGGCCATCAGCGAGCCCATGAACACGGTGAACAGAGAAAGGCACAGCAGAGCCGTCTGCACCCATGTTCCGGCCACAAAATCAGCGCCGACCACATAGTAGAGGATGCGGATTATGGCCAGCACGCCAGCCTTGGCTATGAGGGCCGAAAGGGCTGCGGAAGCGGGAGCGGGAGCCACCGGGTGAGCGGTGGGCAGCCAGCCGTGGAGAGGATACATACCGGCCTTGGCACCAAAGCCGATGACCGTCACAAAGATAACGGCCAGCAGCAGGCCCTCTCTTCCCCGCACCGCCGTCAGGTCAAGACAGCCGCCGGGGACAAAGTCGAGGCCGGTGGTGTATCGGGCAAGGAAAAAGATGCCCAGCAGAGCCATGAAGGCTCCGGCAATGGAGTAGAACAGATATTTCAGCGCGGCGCTGGTGGCCTCTTTTTTCATGGAGTGCATCACCAGAGGCATGGACAGCAGGGTTACCAGCTCGAAGCACACATACATCGAAGCCATGCTTGCCGACAGTGAAAGACCCATCAGCGCACCCTCGGACAGCAGGAAGAAGGCAAAGAACCGAGGTTCGTTCCGCTCATGCTTCATGTACTCAAAGGAGAAGATGGTGATGAGCAGCCAGCCCGCGGCAAAGAGGCCGACAAAGAGCTTGGCAAGGCCATCGGCACGCAGCGAGACCGAAAGGTCTTCGGTGATGCGCCACAGCTCCATGTACTTTTCTTCGCCGAGCACCACGGACAGAGCCAGAGCGCTCTCCGCCGCCACCGTGGCCGCCACAGCGGCCAGCAGGCTGTTTCGCTTTTTCAGCCGGAGGAAGGGCAGCGCGGCACCCACTATCATGGGCAGCAGTATTGCAGCGATCATATTCATAGCCGCGTCCTCCCTTTACAGCGCCGCCAGCCCGCGCTCGATGAGCGACATTATGGGCTGGGAGTGCATTCCGATAAAGAAATTGGCCGCGATAAAGCATATTGCCGCCGCGGCAAAGTCGGTCTGATCCTTAACCTTCACCCTCACGGTCTCCTGACCGGCATTCTGACCGGCTGAGGCGTAAATGGTGATAACGGTGCGCAGGAAGTACATGGTGTTGAGAATGGTGCTGACCGCCAGGGCCATGATGGTGACCACCATGGGCAGCGGCTCGCACTTCACAGCCGCCTGGGCAAAGAGCAGCTTGGACACAAAGCCCATGAAGCCGGGAATGCCCACCATGCTCAGGGCGCCGACGGTAAAGGTGACACCTGCCATGGGGTTGCGCAGGCCGGCACCCCGCAGGCCGATGAATTTCTTGGCGCGGTCGGAGGCAAGGGCCAGCTTGGCGTTGGCAAGGAAGAGCATGGGCTTGGTGAAGGCGTGGGTGAAGATATGGAACACCGCGGCCATCACACCCACCGTGGGGCTCAGGCCGATGCCCATGTAGATATAGCCGATCTGGGCAGCGGAGGAAAAGGCGGTCATGCGGTTGATGTTGTTTTCCCTTATGGCCTCGATGGAGCCGAAGATCATTCCGCACACGCCAAAGACGAAGAGCACATCATTTATGCCCGACTCGTAGAAGGTGCCGGTGCCGAAGCAGCGGAAGATGACCTTGAGGAACAGGAAGATATATCCCTTGGAGATAATACCGGACAGCAGGCCGGAGCTGGAGGGCGTGGCCACGCCGTAGGTATCGGGCATCCAGAAATGGAAGGGGAACATACCGCTCTTGATGGCAAGACCCATGGAGATAAGGCAGATGACCACCAGCATGGGCAGGCGGTATTCGCCGCTGGCCCACAGCGCTGTCACCGACTCGAGAATATTGGGCATTAGCAGGTGGCCGGTGATGTCATAGAGCAGTATGACGCCGATGAGGAAAAGGCCGGAGCCCAGCAGGGAGAAGATCATGTAGCGGGTGGCCGCCAGCGTGGTGCGGCCGATCTCGTGGATCATGAGAATGCCCGCCGAGGCGATGGTGCATATCTCGATGAACACGTAGCCGGTGAAGATATCGTTGGTGTACACCAGCGCCATGAGAGAGGCGTTGATGAGATTGACCATCACGAAGTAGAAATGGATCTTGCTTTCCTCGATGTCGCCCTCAAGCTCGGCGTAGCCGCCGGTGACGGTGAGCAGCATGACGAAGTTGAAGATGACCGCCACGAGGCATTCGCACACGCCAGCTCTTATCTCGTTGCCCCATGGCGCGGGATAGTGACCCATCATGTAGGTAAAGGAGCCGTTCTTCACGCAGTACACCAGCGTGGCAAGGTTCATGGCAAGACACAGCGTCAGCAGAACGGTGGACACCATTCTCGCTCCGGTTTTATTCTTGACCGCGAAGTTGATTCCGGCACACAGCAGAGAGATAAGCACAGTAAAGGCCGGAAGATTGAATATGATATTCATAATCAGCTGTGCTCCTCCCTTGCCTTGCTGTAGATCTCATCCAGATTAAGGGTTCTGTAGCGCTTGTAAAGGCGCACGGTCAGCGCCAGCATCAGAGCCGAAAAGCTGACCGAGACGACGATGCCGGTCAGCACAAGGCCGCTGGGGATGGGATTTATGTACTGCTCGGTGGTGGGCACCGAGGACATATCGGTGACAATGGGCGCCACACGGCCGTCAATGTAACCCATGGAGGTCAGGAACAGATAAACGCCGGTGTCCATGATGTTGAGACCCATGATCTTTTTGATGAGGTTGCGGTGGAAGAGCAGCATACAGAAGCCGATGGAGAAAAGGATCATGCCTACGGCTTCTTCGTAGTTGATGATGAGATTTTCACCGATCATATCAGACTGTCCCCCTTTTGAATAATGAGAAAATGCTGTACATGGTGCAGGCGACCACCATTCCCACCGCCACGTTGAGAGGCAGAATGAGACCGGCGCTGAGAATGTCGCCGGGATTGCCGGTGGTTATGATGCTGGGCAGGTGGTTGGCTCCGGTGATGAAGGAGTAGGACTTGGCCACCACATAGAAGCCCAGAGAGCAGCAGGTGATGACCTTGATGCTCTTTTCGTTCATAAACCGCTCGATCTTCTCAAAGCCAAAGGCCATGGAGTAGAAAATGAGCGCCGCGCCGAGGATGGCTCCGCCGGAGAAGCCGCCGCCGGGAGAAAGGTGGCCGTTGAGCAGCACGTATACTCCGAACAGCAGCAGGCAGGGCACAAGGAAACGAGCCATGCAGGCAACGATAGGATCAAGAGAGGTGTCAAACAGAGCTTCCTCCGCCTGATATCTCAGCAGGCTTCGGCGGTCCTTCTTTCCCGCCAGCAGTATCATGACCGCGCACACGCCGGTGAACAGCACATGAGACTCGCCCAGAGTGTCAAAGGCACGGTAGTCAAGGATCATGCCCGCCACCAGATTGGTGGCTCCGGTCTCCTCTATGCCGCTTTCGATGTACCGCTCGCTGACCTCGTTGTTGACCGGCGCGTCGGCCGAGCCGTAACGGGGCAGGTTGGAAACAGTCAGCAGCAGAACGGCAGACAGAAACAGCACCAGCAGAACCGATGCCACGGTATATGTACGGCTGAACACCCTGCGCTCGACCCGGTCAACATTCTTGAGGGTATGAGCTTCGGCGTCGTAGAGGTGGGTGTTTTCGGCGGCGGGATCCTTTTCGGGAACCTGCTCGTTTTTGGTGTCAACGAACATATCCTCGCCGCTGAGCCAGCGCATGAACTTGCTCTCAAGGCTATTTTTCATCGTCGGGATCCTCCGTATCTATCAGATGCACCTGCTTGAGGGCAACGAAGAACAGCACCGTTGTGACGCCGGCGCCGACGGCTGCCTCGGTTATGGCAAGGTCGGGAGCCTCAAGCAGCACCCAGATTATGGACATGATGACCGAGTAGGACATGAAGATGATGACCGCGGTGAGCATTTTCTTGGACGCCGCGGTGGCTATGGCACAGATGATAAGCAGCGCCAGAAGGATTATCTTGAACACTTCCATGCTTATTTATCCTCCTTCGACTTGAGCCTGCGGAATTCGCAGTGGGCGTCCAGATGCTCGTCGGTGTGGTACTCAAGGGAAGCGAGCATATGGCCGGATATGGGCGAGGTGCACCACATGAAGGCCAGCACCAGCAGTATCTTGAGGGTGGCGAAGTTGAAGCCGGAGGCCACAGCCAGACCTATCAGAATGAAGAACATACAGAAGGTGTCGGAAATGGCGGCCGAGTGTATTCTGTTGAGGGCGAATCGGAAACGATAGGTTCCCAGAATGGAAACAAAGAGCGCGATGATGCCGATGGCAAACAGCACGGCTGTAATGGCAAAGCATATCCAGTCAAAGATCATATTGATTCATTCCTTTCCCGCCGCCGGAGCTCAGGCGTCGTCCTTCTTTTTGCGGTTGAGATAAACCGTGATGAACACCTTGGTCAGAATCAGCACCGCAAGGAAGGACAGCATAACATAGATGAGGCACACGTCGAGCAGATAGCTCTGCCGGAGATAGAGGGCCAGAATGGCGATGGCGAGGGTAGCCTCGTTGCACATCATGTTCACGCAGATGATGCGGTCAACGATGCGCTTGCCGGTGATGCAGCGGATGAGGGTGAGCACCATGGCCACAGCGTCGCACAGCAGAGCGGTCAGATATAGAATGTTATAAGCGTTCTCAAGCATTGTTTCTCCCTGCCTTTCGTTACTGTTCCATTTTCTTCAGCAGCCGGACAAAGTGGGAATCCTCTATTCCCTCTATCATCTCGGCACTGAGGCAGTGGACGGTGAATACGTCTCCCTCCACCTTGATGGTGATGGTGCCCGGAGTAAGGGTTATGGAGTTGGCCAGAATGGTCCTGGTTATCTTGCTGCGCAGATCCACCCGCACCTCGGTCAGGGCCGGAGTGATGGGTATTTTCTTGAACAGCACGATCATCATTACCTTGAAGTTGGAGACGAAAATCTCCTTGAGCAGCACGAAGAAGTAGACCACGGCGTAGCCGAGGTTGCGCATGAGGCGCAGATCCTTCTTCACGCTGAAATCCATGAATTTGCACATAAAGAGATATATCAGCGCGCATATTGCCACGCCGAACAGACATATTTCAAGGGTCACGCGGCCGTTGAGGATCAGCCACAGTCCAAACAGCAGAATAAACATCGGCTTTTTCTCCGTTTCGTCAATATGATGTGCCGTCCGGGTGATTCTCCCTTTTCCTATTATAATATACATAAGACGACAGCCGCCATATTGTACACCTGAGCATAAAATAAGTCAATTTGCTTAATCGACACTAAAACCGGAAAAGCCCATGGAAATTTGGCACATTTTATGGTTTTTATGTGATGGCATGAAAAACGCGGACATTGACAGAGAAAAACCGGAGTAGTAATATATTTTCACCGGAATGCCAAAGCGGCTTTCCAGTTGATTTTCAGGGAGGAAGTTATGATGAAGCTCCGCAATTTCTGGTGGCTCACACTGCTTATCGCGCTGGCCGCGGGATTCTGCAATCCCAACCTCGGCGTTATCGCCTCCGTGCTGCTCCTGCAGCTCTTTGCCATAGGAATATGCTCCATTCTCATCGGAGCCGCCGGCAGGCAGGCCGCCCGCGCCGATTCCGGGGACCTCGTCAGCATCCTGAGGAAGGTGAACGCCGGCGCACTGAAATTTGTCGCGCCCGCCTGCTGCTTTGTGTTCGGCCTTGCCTCACTTATCATTGCCGAAGGAATGTGGCTGGGCTTTTCCGGCCTTTTCTTTGACGACGCTCCGAGGTATATTTTCCCATGGACGGGCATGGAGGTTGAGAATCCCGCGGAACTCAGCGTGATTCTCATTGCGGTCATGGCCGCGGCTCAGCTCCTCACGATGGTGCTGTCTGTGATGTGGGTAAACGGACGGGCACGAAAAATCGGAAACACCGGGGCACAACAGCCATCTGCTGTTCGCGTCGAAGAATGCACAGAATGAGGCAACTGCTGATATTTGACGCTTACGGCACTCTTATCTCCACCGGAAACGGCTCTGTGTCCGCCGCACGATCCATTCTTGCCCTTCAGGAAAAAGATATTGACACGGAGCGGTTCTACGCCGACTGGAAGAAATATCATCGACGACACATTGACCGGTGCGGCACGGAGGGCTTTCTGCCGGAGCGCAGACTGTTTGAAATGGATCTGGAAGCGCTGTATATGGACTACGGCATCGACCGTCCTTTCAGCGAGGATGTTTCCATCATGCTGGCCAGCCTTGAGCATCGTGCGCTTTTCCCGGAAACAGCCGAGGTGATCCGCCGGCTCAGAGAGAAATACCGCGTTGTCATCGGCTCCACCACCGACACACGGCCGCTGCTACTTAATCTGAGCCAGAGCCGGCTTGAGGTAGATGAGGTATACACATCGGAAATGCTGAAAAGCTATAAGCCATCGGCGCAGTTTTACCGTGCCATTCTGCGGAGAGAGGGACGCAGTGCAAAGGAGACAATGTTCATAGGTGACTCGCTGATTGACGACGTGGCCGGTCCAAAAAACATCGGTATGCAAACCGTGCTGATAGACAGAGCAGGAAAACATAAATCTTTTTCGGAAAAAGAGCGTCCGCACCACATTGTATCTGACCTTACAGAGGTAATTACCATTCTGGATAATCAAGGCTAAGGAAAGGTATCCGCCATGAACTACTACGAATTTTCCGCTGCCGTCAGATCCATCATGGAAAAGCGTCCGCATTTGTTCAAGCTGGAGCGTGATCTCCCTCTTTCCTCAGAGCAGCTGAGAGAAGCGGAGGAAGCGCTTGGACTTTCTCTTCCTTGCGACTGTCGCCGGTTCCTCTCGGAATTCGGCGCCGGGTATTTCGGCTTTGCCGTGGTTTATTCGCCGGAGGAAGCAAGCGATTTTTTCATGCTTCGCGGCGGCAGAGGCGTTCCCGCCGGGTACATTCCCATCTCAGACAACGGCTGCGGCGACCTTTATCTGTTCCGGGCGAATGACGGCATCTGCTCCGACGAGCTTTACTTTCTCGACCACGAACGCGGTAAGATATCGCCTGCAAAATATGGCAGCATTCTTGATTTTCTGCTTCGGGTCGGCCTTGATCTGAACATATGAGCAACGCCCCGGAGTCCGCGCGAAGAACGCGGATTCCGGGGCGTTATGTTTTTTACTTAAAGCGGATCAATCAAAGAAAGCGCTGTGGATGGCGGTAACGGCGCGGTCGGCATCCTCCTGAGCGACCAGAACGGAGATCTTGATCTCGCTGGTGGCGATCATCTGGATGTTGACGCGGGCGTTGTAAAGGGCCTCGAACATCTTGGCGGCAACGCCGGGATGGCTCTCCATGCCGGCACCGACGATGGAAACCTTGGCAACGCTGTTGTCCACAACGATGTCCTCACCACTGACAGAGGAGGTGAACTCCTTGACAACCTCGATAGCCTCGTCGCCCTGGCCTCTGGCCACGGTGAAGGTGATGTCCTTGGTGTTCTCGCGGCCGACCGACTGGAGGATGATGTCAACATTGATGTGCTTGGCGGCCAGGCGGGAGAAGATCTTGAAGGCGATACCCGGCTCGTCGGCCACGCCGACAACCGAAATACGGGATACATCGCTATCCTTTGCGACACCGCTAATGAGCATTCTTTCCATCTTATTTGCCTCCTTGACTATTGTTCCGGGCTTTCTCTCAAGGGAGGAAAGCACCTCAAGCTGTACATTGTATTTCTTGGCCATTTCGACCGAGCGGTTGTTGAGCACCTGAGCGCCCAGAGTAGCAAGCTCCAGCATCTCGTCGTAGGTGATCTCGTCGAGCTTTACCGCGTTGCTGATCTTGCGGGGATCGGCGGTGTAGACACCGTCAACATCGGTGTAGATCTGGCAGCGGTCGGCGTGCATGGCTGCCGCGATGGCCACAGCGCTGGTGTCGCTGCCGCCGCGGCCGAAGGTGGTGATGTCGTCGTACTTGTTCAGACCCTGGAAGCCGGCGACCACGACGATGCGGTGCTGGCCGATCTCGGTGCGCAGACGGTCGCTGTTGATCCGCTTGATGCGGGCAGCGCCGTAGACCGAGCTGGACTCAAAGCCGGCCTGCCAGCCAAGCAGGGAAACCACACGGTAGCCCAGCTTTTCGATGGCCATGGCCAGAAGGGCGACCGAGATCTGCTCGCCGGCCGACATGAGCATATCCATCTCACGCTTGGAGCCGTTGGGGTTGATCTCCTTGCCCTTGGCAATGAGGTCGTCGGTGGTGTCGCCCTGCGCGGAGACTACGACGATGACATCGTTGCCTTCCTTGTAGGTGTCAGTGACAATGCGCGCCACATTCATAACGCGCTCGGCGTTGGCCACGGAAGAGCCGCCGAATTTTTGAACAATCAAGCCCATTGTATCTACTCCTTTGAGTTTAGTAGCGTTAAGAATTTATATTATATGTCCGAATCGGACACGGTCGGCTCTGGTGCCGGCGGCGTCGGCCGCTCGACCACATCGGTCAGCCGCAGATCGGGGTTGGCGGCCAGTCTGACCGCCTGCTCCGGTGTTATCATGTCAAGACTGAGCGCCGCGGCAATCTGCTCCAGCGCCTCAAAGCGGGCACTGTTTGCCGGAGTGCGTCGGGATCGGGCAAACTCTCCGGCGTTTGCCGCCACGCCGTACAGTCCGGAGCTCACATCACCGTCGGAAGTGACCGAGGGAAGAGCGCCCAGAAGAGCAAAGCTTTCGGAGGCCTTGCCGCTGATCATGGTGTCAACAAAGGCCACCACGGCGTCCCGTACAGAATTGTCGCTGAAGGCACGGCGGGTAATGAACCAGCCCACATCGTATCCGCCCGCGACCACACCATTTGTCTTCTGGGTGCAGTCGGGGAAAAGGGCAAGCCGGAAATTTTCCAGCGTTATGCTTTCATAATCCTCGCTGTCCACTATCATCATCGCGGCCTTGCCGGAGTTGAACAGCTCAAGGGAATCCTCGGCGGCAATCGGCCCCACGGCGTTATCCGTGCCGGCGTCCAGAGTGGAAGCGTCACTGCCCGACACCGCACCGGAGGGATTCATCAGCTCAAGAGCCAGAGCGATCTCCTCGGTCTGAGCCGGCAGAGGGAAGGAATTGATGCCGCACAGCTCCTCATAGTGCCGGAAGACCGTCAGCCATTCATTGCGGTAGCCCTCGCCGGCCAGCGGCGCGTCCTCGGAAAGGGCGCTGTCCAGCGTCTTTTCTCCGGCGGCGCTCAGACACATCAGCTCCAGCAGAGCCGCGCTGTCGTCGGGAGAATTGGCGATGGCCGTTATGCCCCGTGCCGAGAGAACTCCGGCGGCAACGATAAGCTCCTGCCATGTCTCCGGCGTCTTGAGGGAATAGGCCGCCATCAGGTCGGTGTTGACCGCCAGCGCCGTCCAGCTGCCCGCAAAGGGCAGGCAGTAGACCTTGCCGTCGTAGGCGCGGACGGAATCAAGGGCGGCATCGGTCACTCCGGAGGCAAAGTCGGGGTATTTAGCCCGGATCTCCTCCAGCGACACGAACTGATCCTTCAGCTCCATTATGCCGCTGTCGATATAGTAGCACACCGCGTGAGGATAGCTCGACGAGGTGTAGGTGCTTTCAAAGGTAGCGTCCAGCTTGTAGGCGTTCTCCGACTCGGCCAGAGTGCCGATGTGATACACATGGGGATATTCAAGGGAATAATCCCGCAGGAGCCCGGTATATATGTCCCTTGCTCCGTCGTAGCCCAGAACGCTCATGGTGCGCAGGGTAACCTGCTCGGTTTCGTCGTCCTTGCCGCAGCCGGTCATTGCCCCGGCAAGCAGCAGAACAGCCGTTATCAGCGCAGTCATACGCCTGCGCAGGTCATTATGCTTCATAATATGCCCTTTGCGCTCACGGCGCCAAAATCAGTTGAGAATATTGAAGTTGCCGATGACCGGCAGGCGGCTCTTGGTATCCGCCGCCACATTGAGCATCCCTTTTACAGCCAGCCAGAAGGCACAGCCCACCACCGCCGCCCACAGCAGGAAGGATATCACTCCGCCCACGTAGGGTATGAGGCTGGCCAGCCGCGCAAGGAAAAACACGGCCACCATGGCAACTACCTCGGCGATGAACAGCAGCAGTCCCTGATTGAGATGGAACCGCAGCTTGGGATGGTCTTTCTTATCGCTCAGCAGTCCGATGAACCAGAACGGGCCAAGATAAGCAAAGTAGCAGAAGCATTCGATATCGGAATTGGTCACCGTTCCACCTCCTTGCCTGCCGCGTGATTACCGATAATTATACCATATGTAGTCCCTCCGGGCAACAGAAATCACATCACCCGGAAATATTTTTTTCATTATTCACTAATTCACCGGCGATTGTCCGTCTTAATCGGTCAATATGCCACAGCATCCAGCTCACTTTCGCCGTCGCCGGACACTACGGTGACCGTCACACGCCCGGGAAGGCAGACGATACATTCTCCGGTCATTGAGATGTAGCCCTGAGCCACACAGCTGCCGTCGGGACATTCCGCCGACAGCATCCGCACCCGACCGCCGGATATCTCAAGGACATTCCCGCAGCCTCCCGGCACCTCATACCGTCCGTCGGCGTCAAGGGAAAGGAGGGCCACCTGCTCTCCGTCCACACACACCCGCGCCTCACTGCCGCTCTGTTTCCCCGCGGCTCCAAGGCACATAAGAACCACAGAAACCGCAAGGAGCAGGGCGACCACAACAAGATCGCCCCGCTTTATTCCGATCCGTCCGGCTTTGTCCTTCAGCTCCGCGATGCCCATGGTCACATGGTCATCATGCGGTGCATGGCGGCCAGGCATATCTCGGCGTGGCGCATGAGCTCCTCCCGGTCAAAGCTCTCGTTGGCCTCATGGAGATGGGTGGGCTCGGAATCGGGAAATTCCATTCCGAAGGCCACGCCTCTGCCGCACAGAGAGCGGGCATATGTACCGCCGCCGGTGGCGTAGACATGAGCCGGCTGACCGGTCACCTGCTCGTAGCATTCGCACAGAGCGCGGATGAGAGGAGCATCCTCGGGCATATAGATGGGCGCGACGATATGCTCGTCCTTAACCTCCGCACCGTTGGCGGCACAGGTCGCCCTGATGGTCTCCATGATCTTTTCGCCGTCGGCAGTGACCGGGAAGCGTATATCAATACCGGCCAGCAGGTGCTCGCCCTCAAGACGGATGTTGCCCAGATTCATGGTCAGAGCCCCCGAAGGCTCATCCGACTGAGCCACTCCCAGCGCGGTGCCGTCGATGTCGGCGCAGAACAGCTTTGCCGCGGCGGCAAGAGCGGAATCTCTGCTGTCGGTGACAAAGTCTATGGCGGAGATCAGAGCGGCGGCGGCATTGAGTCCCTTGTGAGGCTGCATGGCGTGAGCCGAACGGCCGGCGGCGCTGATGATAAAGCCTCCTGCAGAGGCGGAATATTCACATTCACAGCCGCTCTCCCGGACGCGGGCGGCTATCACGGCCGCGTCGCCCTCTCCGCAGGCAATAAAGGCGCTTGCCTTTTCAGCCACGCAGTTGACGGCGGTGCCGGCGTTGAGGGAAAGAAGCATGGTGCCTTCCCGCACGGTGATATCAGCCACAAAGTGCATGATGCCCTTCTCCCGGTTGCACACGGTGTAGCCCGAGTCGGGAGTAAAGGCCATTTCCGGCAGAGGCTCGGCGGCAAAGAAAGCGGCCATATCGTCCATACCGACCTCCTCGCCGCAGCCGAACACGCAGCGCATACGGCGGTTTCCGACGACGCCCTCGTCCTTGAGAGCCTTCATGCACCACAGAGCCACCACAGCGGCACCCTTGTCGTCGGCCACGCCGCGGCCGTAAAGGCGGTCGCCTTTCACGGTAAGAGTGAAGGGATCGGTGTCCCAGCCCTCTCCGGCGGGCACAACATCCACATGGGTAAGCACTCCGGCATACTCCGCGCCCTCGCCGTACTCGGCGTAACCGGCGGCGTTGCCGATATTGGCAGTCCTGAAGCCCATCTCATCGGCACGGCCGAGGATGTACTCCAGCGCCCGGGCCGCCTCACGGCCAAAGGGCATTCCCTCCTCTGCCCCGGCAGCCACCGAGGGGATTGCAACCAGCCGCTCGAGATCGGCCAGTATATCCTTTTCGTACTTCCTGATGATAGAATAATCCATTTCCAAACCTCCAATAGATAATCAAATGGTATTGACACATAATGATAAATGAAATAAAATAATCTAAACCGTTTTACCGGAGGATAAATATGCTTCTCGCTATAGATATAGGCAATACAAACATCACCATCGGCGGCTTTGAGGGCGACGAGCTGAGCTTTACCGCCCGGGCCGCTACCGACCGGAGCCTGACGGCGGATCAGTACGCGGTGCTGCTCAAGTCTCTCATCGAGCTGAAGACCGGCGGCCAATACACCATCGGCAGCGCCATAATCTCTTCCGTTGTACCGCCGCTGACCACCATCGTGTCCGGCGCGCTGTTCACCCTCTGGGGCGTTGAGGCGCTGATCGTGGGGCCGGGCGTCAAAACCGGGCTCAATATTCTCATCGACGATCCCGGTCAGACCGGCGCCGATCTGGTGGCCGTTTCGGTGGCCGCCAAGGCTCTTTATCCTCTGCCCAATGTGGTGTGCGATCTTGGAACCGCCAGTACCATCACCGTTCTTGACAAGGACGGAAACATGATAGGCGGCGTTATCTATCCCGGCATTCGCACCTCTCTGGAGGCACTGGTGTCCAACACCTCGCTGCTCCAGCTCATTGGTCTCGAGGCACCCTCCCGGGTCATCGGCCGCAGCACCACCGAGTGTATGCAGTCGGGCATGATCCACGGCGCGGCTTCGCTGCTGGACGGCATGATAGAGCGCATCGAGGGCGAGCTGGGTATGCCGGTCACCGCCATCGCCACCGGCGGACTTTCCCGCTCGGTGATCCCCAACTGCAAGCGTAATTTTGAATACAGCGAAAACTTAATATTGCTCGGACTCAAGATCATAAGCGATAAGAATCGCTGACATCGGCCTCTGATCGGGTCGGCAGCTCAGTGGTTTTTATATAAATCTAAATGCGCTGTATCCCATCAAGGGAGCGGCAGCAAGGAGGAATTTATCAATGATCAAATCCAGAAAAAGCACACCCAACGCCAAGTCCAGCCGCGAGCACATCCTGCGTCTGTCCATGCTGGCACTGTTCACCGCGCTCATTCTGCTTCTGTCCTTCACCCCACTGGGGTACTTCCGGACTGTGGGCGTGGAGATCTCCTTCCTGATGGTGCCGGTGGCCGCCGGAGCAGCTCTGCTCGGCCCGATCGGCGGCATGATCCTCGGCGCTCTGTTCGGCATCACCAGCCTGATTCAGGCCGTGTCCGGTATGTCCGCCTTCGGATTCACTCTGTTCGGACTCAATCCCTTTGGCACTGTGCTGCTCTGTCTTGTCCCCCGTATTCTCATGGGACTGTTCGCCGGCCTCATCGCCAAGGCTTTTGCCAGATCGGAAAAGGAATCGGTCGGCACCGTCGCCCGCAGTATCGTGACCTGTCTGGCCACTCCGCTGTTCAACACCATCATGTTCATGGGGCTGCTGGTGCTGTTCTTCTGGCAGTCTGATTATATTCAGGGCATGGCGGGCGGACTCAACGTCTTCCCCTTCATCATTGCCTTTGTCGGCATCAACGGTCTGCTTGAAGTGGCTGCCAGTCTTGTGATCGGCTCTGCCGCCAGCATCGCGCTCATCAAGGTATGCAAGCGCATGACCGGCAAGAATATTCTCTGATATTCCCCGTGACATCCAACGGCTCGGCGCTTCGGCTCCGGGCCGTTTTTCTATGATGATCAGTCGCTGTTGACGAGGGAGATTATCTTCTGCTCATACCGCTCCGCGAGGTCGGCCAGCTGCTGGGCTGAAATCAGCTCGAATATGGCTCCCGCGTCGGCATCGCTGCCCGAGGTCCATGTGGCAAAGCGGTCATCCCGGAAGATGGCCGAAAGGCGCTGCTGGCCGTCGGAGGCCTCCACAAGGAAGATGGTACCGCTATAGATGCGCACGGTAACCGAAAGGCCGTCCTTTTCGTACATCACGGCCGAATACCGGCCGCCGCTGCCGTCGGACACATTGTCGAAAATCTGGGTGCACTCGTCAAGCTGGCAGTAGGCCACCAGCCCGGACTGCTCGGTCTCAACGATAGTGTAGCCGCCCTGCTCGAAGATGGAGCGGTTGGCTGCCATATCCTCCAGCAGCACCTCACGCATGAGGTAGGGATCGAGCTCCGTGCGCACATCCTCCACGGGAGCGAGGTCATCGGCATAGCCGCTCACGCAGCTCTCCGGCTTGATGATAATCGCGGATATGACCGCCATGATAACGGTGAAGATGATAATCGGCAGAACCACCTGATCGAATATCCGGTTCATCCTCTCCACCTTGTCGGCGGGATCGTAGTCTTTTTTGCTGGAATTACTGGGCATTGATTCACTCCGTAAGTTTTAGTCAGTGTCGTGGCTATAAATCGCCTATTATGCTTTTATTATACAATGGCGAGAGCAAGAAATAAAGATGATTGAATAAAACTTAACATTTGCGGTGATAGATAAATTTCACCGGAGGGAATATATTTTTTGGTGATATTATTGATTTTTCGCCTCTCAGGTATTATAATGACTGCATATACGCCGGTGTGATGGAACTGGCAGACGTGACGGACTCAAAATCCTGTGCGTCAAAATCGTCTCTCAGTTCCGGATGCCGCTTGGTTATCACATTCCTGTGATTCGTGTTTTTTGCTTTTCTACGATTGGCCTCCATCATTGACCTCCGATTTCCTGATGGCGTCCAATTTCAAAATTTCATAATTTACATTTGCCGGTGTGTTGGAATTGGCAGACGAGGTGGACTCAAAATCCATTGCCTGAAAATGGCGTGCGGGTTCGACCCCCGCCACCGGCACCAGACATGACAAATCCGAACCCTGTACCGATTGGCGATGGGTTCGGATTTGTTGTTTATCTGTAATAATTTAATAGCACGAGGGGGCAGCCGCGGATTTTGCTTTCCGCGGCTGCCCTTGAGTTCTGTTGAGATGTGTTGAGTCTGAAATTACAGCCCGAGCAGTCCGAGAATATCCACCAGCCCGGAGAGCTGCAGTCCGGCGGCTGCGGCAATGGCAGTGAGAAGAATGACGACTGGAATGAGCCACGCCTTTGAGCGGCAGGCGGGTTTGATGGCTGCGGTCTCGCTCTTTGCTGCCGCGGCAGGAAGGTCGTCCCGTCGCGAGGTTTCCTGCTCCACCGGCTCGGCTGCAGATTCGGCTACGGAAGCTGCAGTCTCAGAAACGGAATTCGTGATGGGCTCGTGAGGAATTCTGTTTTCTTCGCAGTATTTCCATGCGTGGGAGTTTTCGGAGCAGCGTACGGTAAGGTTGGTGCAGCGATTGAACGCCCGAACGCCAATACTTGTCACGCTGTCAGGAATAGTGATATGCGTCAGCGAGGTGCAGCCGGCAAATGCATGATCCCCAATACTTGTCACGCCGTAAGGGATATTGATCTGCGTCAGTGAGGTGCAGTCGGAGAACGCCGAATAGCCAATACTTGTCACGCCGTAAGGGATATTGATCTGCGTCAGCGAGGCGCAGCCGTCGAACGCCGAATAGCCAATACTTGTCACGCCGTAGGGGATGGTGATCTGCGTCAGCGAGGTGCAGCGTTCGAACGCCGAATTGCCAATACTTGTCACGCTGTCGGGGATGGTGAAATCTCCGTACCACCCACCGGGGCATGCAATTATTGCTGTGCCATCGATGGAATACAGAACCCCATTTACTGACTTGTATTGTTTGTTGCCATCAGATACGTTTATGGATGTTAAACCAGTGCATCGTGCGAACGCCGAACCGCCAATACCTGTCACGCCGTCAGGAATATTGATCTGAGTCAGCGAGGTGCACCCGTTGAACACCCAACCGCCAATACTGGTCACGCTGTCGGGAATGGTGATCTGCGTCAGCGAGGTGCAGTCGTAGAACGCCCAGTCGCCAATACTGGTCACACTGTCGGGGATGGTGATCTGCGTCAGAGCGGTGCAGCCGGAGAACGCCCCATCACCAATATCGGTCACGCTGTCTGGGATGGCGATCTGCGTCAGCGAGGTGCAGCCTTCGAACGCCCAATCGCCAATACCGGTCACGCTGTCGGGGATTATG
>JAZSQO010000130.1:0-1797 GCA_045538015.1 Acutalibacteraceae bacterium
GTGTCGATGATGAGCACGTCGGCTCCACGAGCCTTGGCGGCGCTGGCGCGGTCAAAGACCACAGCGGCAGGGTCGGAGCCCTCGGAGTGCTTGACAATGTCGCATCCGGAGCGCTTTGCCCAGATATCCATCTGCTCGATGGCGGCGGCGCGGAAGGTGTCGGCGGCAGCGATGACCACCTTTTTGCCGTCCTTGACAAAGAGGGAGCACAGCTTGCCGATGGTGGTGGTCTTGCCCACGCCGTTGACGCCGATGACCAGAATGACCGAGGGCTTTGTGTCCATCTTCAGCTCAAGGTCGCCGTCCATCATGTCGGAAATGACGCCCACCAGCAGATCCTTGACCTCGTTGGGATCCTTGGTGCCGGTGCGCTTGACCTCCTTGCGCAGGCGGTCGCATATCTCAGCGGAGGTGGGAGCGCCGCAGTCGGCGGCGATGAGCAGCTCCTCCAGCTCCTCAAACAGCTCCTCGTCGATCTTGGTGAAGCTCTTGAACAGAGCGTCGATCTGGCCGAAGATGCCTTCCTTGGTCTTTTTCAGACCCTGCAGAATTTTATCAAAAAATCCCATTTTAAGTGTTTTCTCCTCTCAGAACAACCGGCTCGCAAAACTATGAAACAACCGGCCGTTTGTATGAAATTAAATGCGTATATATGAACCAATCAAGCGTAACTCAGTGCGGAAACCCGCCGGGTCGCTCACCGCGTCAGCCATCCAGCTTTCCTAACTTTTCATCAACCTCTTCCAGATTCAGCATGAGCAGCTTGGAGATTCTGTCCTGCTTGGTAACACCGTAGAGGCGGTCGGCAGCCTCCATCATGCCGCGGCGGTGGGTGATGACGATATACTGGGTGGTGTCGGTGAAGCGCTTGATGTAGCGGGCAAGGTTGTTGACGTTGCTCTCGTCCAGAGCGTGATCCACCTCGTCGAGGAAGCAGAAGGGCGACGGGCGCACCTTCATGATGGCAAAGTAGATGGCAACAGCGATAAGGCTGTTCTCACCGCCGGACATACCGGTCATGGTGCGGTGTCCCGCGCCCGGCGGAGTGATGTCGATATCGATGCCGCAGTTAAGCACATCGGTGTCGTCCATCAGGGTCAGCTTGGCGGTGCCGCCGCCGTACAGCTCGGGGAATATCTCCGAGAAGTTTTTGCTGATCTTTCCGAAGGCATCCACGAACATGGTCTCCATGGTGGTGGTCAGCTCGGCTATCATGCGCTCCAGCTCCTGACGGGAACGGGTGACATCGCTTATCTGGGCGGTGTAGAAGCCGTATCGCTCGGAGACCTCCTTGAATTCCTCAATGGCGCCCATGTTGACATGGCCGAGGGCACGGATCTTGCCCTTGTACTCGGCCACCAGCTTCTGGGCGGCACGCTCGTTCTCGGCCGGTTCAAACTGCTCCTCGGCCTCGCGGCGGGTCAGGCTGTAGCTCTCCATCATTCGGGTGATGATGTTGTCGTGCTCCTTCTGGGTCTGAGCCATGCGCTCCTCAAGGCGGTTCTTTTCGTTGCTGACGCCCTCGCGCTGCTCGGCTGCCTGATTGGCCGCCTCTCTCGCCTCTCGTATCTGGATCTCGATCTGATCCCGCTGGCGCTGTATATCCTTTACGCCCTCGTCGCCGTCGGCGGCCCTGCGCCGCAGTTCGGAGGCCTGAAGGTCGATGTCGTCGGCCTTCCGCATAAGCTCGCCGATGTGCTCCTCAAGGGCGGTGATGTCCGCCCGCAGCTCTTCGCCCCGGCTGCCGCCGCTGGCTATGCGGTCGTTGAGCTCGGCAATGGCGCTTTCGATGGCCTC
>JAZSQO010000050.1:0-11968 GCA_045538015.1 Acutalibacteraceae bacterium
CTGCCTATATAGCGATCGGCATCTTTATTTCCTCGCTCACGGAAAATCAGCTGGTATCCTGTATCGCGACCGTCGGCGTATTTCTGGGCCTCATCCCGCTGGGCGGTGAGGGCTTCGGTGCGTCCCGCGGCTCCGCTCTGCTCCTGCTCGGCGGAGGCCAGCAGCTCGCTCATCTGCTCGTGCTGCTCGGTGAGGCGGCGGATGTCCGCCTCAAGGCCGATTCTGTCCTCGTTGGCGCAGGTCAGCTCGCTCTGAACGGCCAGCATTGCCGCTTCTTCGGCGGCGGCCTTCTGGCGCTGGCTCTCCGCTTCCTTGGCGGCGGCCTCGGCCTTGGCCTCAAGCTGGTCGGCGGCGGCACGCAGCTTTTCCAGCTCGCCCTTTCGGGAGAGCAGTCCGGCGTTTCGGGAAACGGAACCGCCGGTCATGGAACCGCCGGCGTTGATGACCTGTCCGTCCAGCGTGACCAGACGGAAACGGTTTTTATATCTGCGGGCGATGGATATGGCGCTGTCCATATCCTCAACGATACATACCTTACCCAGCAGATTGTCGATTATGTCGCGGTAGCGGGCTTCGCACCTGACCAGACGGGAGGCGATCTCCACATAGCCCGGGCATTCGTCCAGACCGTTCTCATCCAGAGAGCGCGGTCTGATGACCGAAATGGGCAGGAAGGTGGCTCGGCCGCCGTTGTTGGCCTTGAGGTATTCCATGGCCCGCTTGCCGTCGTTTTCGTTGTCTACGATTATATTCTTGATGGCCGCGCCGAGGGCTATTTCGATGGCCACGGCGTATTTCTGATCCACCTCGATGACCCGGGAAACAGGGCCGTGGACGCCGCTGAGGCCGCCCATCTCGGCGTGCTTGATGACCTTGCGCACGCTGTGGTCGTAGCCCTCGAGGCTTCTTTCCAGATCCTCGATGGTCTTTGCCCGGCGGCGCTTGTCCTGAGCGTCAAGGCGCAGGTCGTCGGCGCTTTTCTTGGCCTCCTCCGCCCGGCGGCGCTGGGCGTCAAGGCGCATACGGTGGCCGGAGATGGCGTTGCCCAGCTCGGAGGACTTTTCCTTGGCCTTTTCAAGAGCTGTTCTGGCCTCGGTCAGGTCGGCGGAGAGCTGTTCGCATTTGGCTCTGCGCTCGGCGATGGCGGCGGTGAGTCCCTCCGCCCGGCCGCTGATGTCGTCCAGCTGCATCTGAGCTCTGGCTACGATCAGCTGCTGCTCGGAGAGGGACACGGTCAGCTCGTTCTGGTGGGTGCGCAGCTCAAGCAGCTTCGCGCTCTGTCCGCTTTCGCTGGAGCGCAGTTCCTCTATGCTCTTGCGGAAGCCGGACATTTCCTCCTGCTTGCGCTCGGCCTCTTCCCTCTTGGCGGAAAGCTCACTCTGCCTCTGGGCGATGGTCTGGCGCAGCAGCTCCTCGCCCTGCTCGGACTCGGCGATCTCCTTTTCGATGCGCTCGATGTCCTGCCGGTCGTGAGCCAGCTGAGTGCGCACAACCTCGGCCTCACCGTCCAGCCGGGCAGCCTGCTCTTCCATGGCCGCCGAGGCACGGATACATTCGTCCTTCTGTGCCGAAAGCTCATTGCTGCGGGTGAGCAGCTGATCCATGCGCTCGTTGAGGGAATCCACCCGCTCCATCAGCTCTTCATACTGAGTGGTAAGCAGGGTGGCGCGGTAGCTTTGGTCGCGCATGATGCCGGTGGATTTATTCAGCGTGAGCAGCCACAGACCGATCTCCTCTTTCTTGAGCAGCTCACCCAGCTCCATGGCCTTTTTGGCCTTTTCGCTTTCCTTTTCCAGCGGGCCGACACGCTGCTCAAGGTCGGCAACGATGACGCCCAGATGCGTGAGATTCTCCTCGGCCTTCTGCAGGTTTTTCTCAGTTTCGGCCCGGCGGGCGCGGTACATGGATATGCCGGCGGCCTCCTCAAAGATGGCCCGGCGATCCACGGGCTTGGCCTCAACTATCTCGGCCACCTTGCCCTGACTTATCATGGAATAGCCGTCACGGCCGATGCCGGTGTCCATGAACAGCTCGTTGATCTCGCGCAGGAGAGCCGCCTTGCCGTTGATCTTGTATTCACTTGTGCCGCTGCGGTAGTACCGGCGGCAGATGGATACCTCGTCGGCGTCGTAATGGAGCCAGCGGCCGCTGTTGTCGATGGTCATGATGACCTCAGCAAAGCCGGCAGCCTTGCGGTTGCTGGTGCCCTCGAAGATGACCTCTTCCATGGACTTGACGCGCAGGGTACGGGTGGACTGTTCGCCCAGCACCCAGCGCACCGCGTCGCTGACATTGCTCTTGCCGCTTCCGTTTGGGCCCACCGTGGCGGTGATGCCCGGGCCGAATTCCAGCTTTACCTTATCCGGAAATGACTTGAAGCCTTGGATCTGCAGTGATTTGAGAAACAAGCGTTTCTTTCCCCTTTCAAACACCTTATAGCGTATTATCGCTTTCAGAAATTACAGTTAGTATATCATTCATCAGGGTGTATCGTAATAATTATATTATAATTTACATTTTGTATACAGGCTTTATCTCGCCCGCGGACAGTTCCCCATCGGTTATTATAACCGGATCGTCCATATATTCTCCCAGCGCGGAGATGTTGCTTCTGCGCTGTCCCAGAGCCTTGGACAGCTCCTTGGGATTGACGGCAAAGCCCCGGATGGCGGGATCCGCCGCGGCCATTCCGGCCATGCGGCGCAGGTATATCCTCGCCTCGCACAGCTCCCGGAGAGCCGGGTGATAGGCTCCGGCCAGACGGTTGCGCTCCACATCGTCCGAGGCGTGCAGACCCAGCCGGATGACCCTTATGCCCCGCTCGGCGAATATTTCCAGCAGGGTGGCGCACAGCTCCACCGCCTGCTCCAGCGTCTGGGGCACATATTCTCCCGAACGGTACAGCCGGGCAAGGGTGGTGCCCTCCAGCACTACGGTGGGATATATTCTCACCGTGGCCGGCTGCAGCTCAGCCAGACGGCGGGCGGTGTCCACGGCGCCCTCGTCGGTGTCGCCGTAGAGGCCGGTCATCATCTGAAGTCCCAGCTCGATGCCCTGTCCACGGATGAGCCGGGAGGCCTCCTCCACATGGGCGGCAGTGTGGCCGCGCTCGTTGAGGGCGAGGACCCGGTCGTCCATGCTCTGGGCGCCCAGCTCGATGGCGGTCACGCCGTATCCCTTCAGCAGGGACAGCACCTCGCCGTCTATGCAGTCGGGACGGGTGGAGCAGCGGATGCCCTCTATGTTCTTTCCTATAAAGGGCTGCGCCGCCTCCAGCAGGGATACCATATAATCCCGGTCGATAGCGGTGAAGCTGCCGCCGAAAAAGGCAAGCTCTCTGCCCCGGAAGTCGCCGGAGCGCCGTTCCATGTCCTCGGCCAGCACCCGGGTCACATCCTCCGGCGTGGGCTGGACGCTTTCGCCGGATATGGTGCGCTGGTTGCAGAAGGAGCAGGTGTGGGGACAGCCGTTGTGGGGCACAAAAAGGGCGATATTGGCGTGCTTCACGGCCTTTGGCTCCATGCTATCAATAGCCCATCAGCTCAAGGGCGGCGCGGGCGGCCTGCTGTTCGGCCTCCTTCTTGCTGCGTCCGCCTCCCCGACCGATGACATTGCTGTTAAGATGCACCTCGGCCACAAAATGCTTGTTATGGTCGGGGCCGCTCTCACCCACCAGGACATACTCCAGCCGCTCGCCTTCGTTCTGCTGGACGATCTCCTGAAGGGTGGTTTTGTAGTCGGCGGTGCGGCGCACCGCGGGATGCTCGATCTCCTTCTTGGTGAATCTGAGCACGAATTTGCGGGCTTCCTCCATGCCGCCGTCGAGGTAGATGGCGGCGATGACCGCCTCAAAGGCGTCGGCAAGAATTGAGGGGCGGTCGTAGCCGCCGCTGTGCTGCTCGCCCTTGCCCAGCAGCAGCTTTTCTCCCAGACCGATCTGGCGGGCGTAGTCGGCCAGAGTGGGCTCGCACACCAGCGAGGCCCGCAGCTTGGTCAGGTCGCCCTCGGTCTTGTCGGAGTAGAGATGATAGATGTAATCGGCCACAACGATGCTCAGCACCGCGTCACCGAGAAATTCCAGCCGCTCGTTGTTCTTGCCCCGATGCAGCTCGTTTGCGTAGGAGGAGTGGGTCAGCGCAGTGCGGATGAGGCTTTTATCCTTGAAGGTGTAGCCGATGCGTTGTTCGATTTCCTGCACAGATAACGCTCCTTTCGATAATGATTTTTCCTTTTCTCTTTGTCTGTACCGCCCGGCCCGCCGGTGTTATGGGCAGGCCGGACAGTGATATCGCGGATTATTTTACGGAAGCCTCGATGGCCTCGATGACTCCGGCGGAGACAAAGGCCTTGACCTGGCCGATGGCGTTGCACATGGTGATGGCCTTGCTGCTGCCGTGAGCCTTGAACACGGGCTTGGTAACGCCCAGGAAGGGGGCGCCGCCCTGCTCGTTGTGATCCATCTCCTTGGCCATGGCCTTCATATCCTTTTTGATGACGGCGGCGGCCAGCTTGTTTTTGAGAGAACCGGTCAGGATGCCCTTGATCTTCTTGATAAGAGCGCCGGCCACGCCCTCGTACAGCTTGAGGATGATGTTGCCCGAGAAGCCGTCGGCCACTACCACATCGCACACATCATAGGGAATGTCCCGGGCTTCGATGTTGCCGATGAAGTTGAGGCCCGATTCCTGCATCAGCGGGAAGGTCTCGGTGCGCAGGGAGTCGCCCTTGGTGTCCTCGGTGCCCACATTGGCAAGACCCACGCGGGGATTGCTGATGCCCAGCACCTTTTCGGCGTAGATAGAGGCCATCTTGCCGAACTGAACCAGCATTTCCGGACGGCAGTCGGCGTTGGCACCGCTGTCGCACAGAATGAACTTGCCCTGCATCTTGGGAATGGCGGGAGCCAGAGCCGGACGCTTGATGCCCTTGATGCGGCCGACGATGGTGGTGGCTCCGAAGAGGGTGGCTCCGGTGTTACCGGCGCCTACGAAGCCGTCGCCCTTGCCCTCGGAAAGGGCGCGCATGGCCACGGCCAGCGAGCAGTTTTTCTTCTCGGTGCGGATGAGGTTGGGATGATCCTCCATGGCGATGACATCGGGCGCGTCCAGTATCTCCATGCGCTCGAGGCTGATCTTGTTTTCGGCGGCCACCTTGCGGATGGTCTCCTCCTTGCCCACCAGCAGAATGTCAACATCATGGGCCTTGACTGCCAGCTCGCAGCCCTTGATGATCTCCAGAGGGGCGTTGTCGCCGCCAAAGGCGTCTACGATTATTCTCATTGTGATGCTCCCTTTCTTTTGTATGTCGCAATGCCGCGCTCCTGCCGCGGCGATTGTCAATCGTAATAAATGCGTCTGTTACCGGAGCCGCGCGCACCATTCGGCGGCATTTCCCAGCAGGCGCGCGTATTGCTTGCAGAGCAGGTTAGCAGTCGTGTGACCGGGAGTAGCGCAGCACACGCGGCCACTGCCGCATTCATGAACCCACAATCCGGGCTGAACGCCGTTCTGAGAAACGGTGCTGCCCAGAATCTGGGTTTGCGTGCCGCTGAGCATTTCCATTATATAGTGCTCGTCGTTCTCCGGGAAGGTAAACTCCTCCACGCCTTCGGTGACCGGATGCACCGCCGTGGGCACAAAGGTGACCGGGCACTGCTCGGGATGGGTGACAAAGGTGGCGCGGATAAGATTTTCCGCCACAGGATGATTGGCCTCAAGGTCGGTCACCGCGGCGTGGACGGCCAGCAGGCCGGTGCCCTTGTTCTTTATCAGGTCGAAGGCAGTGCTGTTCCATTCGTCGTCACACCACGCCGGAGTGGGTATCTGGTCGTTTTCAATGGGATCCTTAAAAGAAACGATAAGGTCGGGACAATAGCCGCTCTTAAGCAGCTCCTCCGGCCGCTCGGTAAATGTAAGCTCCCACAAGTCGGTGGGAAACAGCACATCGGCCAGCGGGCGGATGGTGTCGGCGTGATGCCAGTAGTCTCCGGTGAGAAAAAAGACTTTCTTTTTCATGTCGGCGATACCTTTCATTAAGCAATCATTCAAAACAGGCCAGCGCCCGCTCGCTCAGCTTCGCGTACCTCTCCTGCTTGTCCCGGATGTGAACATCCAGCGGAGGCAAAATGCCGAAGTTGGCGCCCATGGGCTGAAAATCAGCGGAGAACAGCTCGTCGCTCACGTGGGCGGTCAGAGCGCCCAGCATGGTCACGCGGGGCAGAACCAGAGGCGGCTCGCCCAGTATCCGGCGGGCGGCGTTGTTGCCGGCAAGTATGCCGGAACCGGCCGACTCCATGTAGCCCTCCACGCCGGTTATCTGGCCGGCAAAGAAGATATCGGGGTGGGTCTTCATGGAAAAATCGGCGTTCAGCACCCGGGGAGAGTGGATGAAGGTGTTGCGGTGCATGACGCCGTAGCGCACAAATTCGGCGTTGGCAAGGGCGGGGATCATGCCGAACACCCGCTTCTGCTCGCCGAACTTGAGATTGGTCTGGAAGCCCACGAGGTTGTACCGGGTGCCCTCGGCGTCCTCCCGGCGAAGCTGGAGGTTGGCCCAGGGGCGGCGGCCGGTGCCGGGATCACGCAGACCCACCGGCTTCATGGGGCCGAAGCGGATGGTGTCCGGGCCACGGCGGGCCATTATCTCCACCGGCATACAGCCTTCGTATACATTGGGCTTGTCGATGTCGTGGGTCTCTGCCCTCTCGGCGGTTATGAGCGCCTGATAGAAGGCCTCGTACTGCTCCTTGTTCATGGGGCAGTTTATGTAGTCGTCATCGCCGCCCCGGTCGTAGCGGGAGGCGGCGAAGGCGCGGGTCATGTCGATGCTCTCGGCGGTGACGATGGGCGCGGCGGCGTCGTAGAAGCTCAGGCTCTCGCAGCCGCACAGATTTTTGATGTCGGCGGCCAGAGCGTCGGCGGTCAGCGGGCCGGTTGCCACCACCACTATTCCCTCCCGGGGAACGGCGGTCAGCTCCTCGCCCTCGATAAGCTCGATGAGCGGGTTGGCCGTTATGGCCTCGGTGACGCCCTTTGAGAAAAGCTCACGGTCAACGGCCAGAGCGCCTCCGGCGGGAACGGCACAGCGGTCGGCCACCGGCAGAAGCACCGAGCCGAGGCGGCGCATCTCCTCCTTGAGCAGGCCGGCTGCCGAATTGAGCCGGGAGGCCTTGAGGGAGTTGGAGCACACCAGCTCGGCGAGGCCGGGATTGCTGTGAGCCGGAGAAAACCGGACGGGCTTCATCTCATACAGTTTTACGGCTATGCCCCGGGAGGCCAGCTGCCACGCCGCTTCACAGCCGGCAAGGCCGGCTCCGATAACTACAGCGGTCATCAGTCGTTCTTCTCCTCCATAACACGCTCATAGCCGCAGCCCTCGGCGGTGCAGGCCAGCTTGGGCACCTTGCCCTTGCGCACGTAAAGGATCTTGCCGCACTGGGGACACTTCTCCTTGGTGGGCTCGTTCCAGGACATGAAGCTGCAGTCGGGATAGCCGGAGCAGCCATAGAAAACACGGCCGCGGTGGGACTTCTTGACGACCACCTTCTTGCCGCATACCGGGCAGTCGGCGTCGATCTCGTTGACGATCTTGCGGATGTTCTTGCACTCGGGATAGCCCGGGCAGGCGATGAACTTGCCGTAGCGGCCCATCTTGACCACCATGCGCTTGCCGCACTTCTCGCAGATGAACTCGGTCTCCTCCTCGGGCAGCTTCATGGTGATGCCCTCCATGGCCTTCTTGGCCTCGGCAAGGGTCTTTTCAAAGCCGTCGTAGAACTCGTGGAGGGTCTCGATCCAGTCCTTGTCGCCCTGCTCGATGAGGTCGAGGTTCTTTTCCATCTGGGCGGTGAACTTGACGTTGACGATCTTGGGGAAGCGCTCCTTCATCAGCTTGTTGATCTGCTCGCCCAGCTCGGTGGGACGCAGGGATTTGCCCTCGCGAACCACATACTCACGGTTGAGAACGGTGCTGACGATGGCAAGGTAGGTGGAGGGGCGTCCCACGCCGTTTTCTTCCAGAGAACGGGTGAGGGTGTCCTCGGTGTAGCGGGCGGGAGGCTGGGTGAAGTGCTGGGAGCCTTCGATGGACTTGGACTTGAGCTCCATGTCCTTTTCCAGCTTGGGCAGCGCTCCGGTGGCTTCTCCGCTCTTGTCCTCAAGGGCCGATTCGTAAAGGACGGTGTAGCCCTCAAAGTGGATGGTGTAACCCGAGGCCTTGAAGATATAATCGCCGCAGGTGATCTCGGCGTTGTTGGTGTCGTGGACGCAGTGAGCCATCAGGCTGGCGATGAAGCGCTCCCACACCAGCTTGTACAGCTTGTACTGGTCAGCGGTGAGATAGGGCTTTGCCTTCTCCGGGTCGAGGTCGGGCATGGTGGGGCGGATGGCTTCGTGGGCATCCTGAGCGTTGGCGCGCTGCTTGAACTTGTGGGGCTTGTCGGCAAGATATTTTTCTCCCCAGCGGCCGATGATGTATTCGTTGCCCGCCGCGCGAGCCTCGTCGGCGATGCGCAGGGAGTCGGTTCTCATGTAGGTGATAAGACCCACGGCGCCGGTTTCGCCAATCTCGATACCTTCGTACAGCTCCTGAGCCAGCTTCATGGTCTTGCTGCTGCGGAAGCCCAGACGGCGGGAAGCCTCCTGCTGAAGGGTGGAGGTGATGAAGGGCGGGGCGGGAGTCTTTTTGCGGGTGCCCTTCTTGGTGGCGGTAACGGTCAGGGGCTTGCCCTCCAGCTCGGCGAGGATGGCGTCGGTCTGCTCCTTGGTGGTCAGCTCCACCTTGCCGTCCTTGGTGCCGTAGAACTCGGCGGGGAAGGTCTTTTTGGAGCCGGGAGCGGTCAGCTTGGCGTCGATGGTCCAGTATTCCTGAGGCACAAAGGCACGGATCTCGTCCTCACGGTCGCAGATCATGCGCAGAGCCACCGACTGCACCCGTCCGGCGGAAAGGCCGCGGCGGATCTTCTGGGAGACAAAGGGAGAGAGCCGGTAGCCCACCAGACGGTCAAGGATACGGCGGCACTGCTGGGAATTGACCAGATTGATGTCTATATTGCGGGGATTGGCGATACCCTTGTCCAGACCGGACTTGGTTATCTCGTTGAAGGTGACGCGGTTGGTATCCTTGATATCAAGGCCCAGAATATATGCCAGATGCCAGGAAATGGCTTCGCCTTCGCGATCCGGGTCAGCCGCGAGGTACACGCACTCGGCGTTGCGGGCGGCGGTCTTCAGCTTTTCGACCAGCTCCTCCTTTCCCTTGATGATGGCGTATCGGGGAGCGAAATCCTTTTTGACATCCACGCTCAGCCGGTTTTCCGGCAGGTCGCGGACATGACCCATGGAGGCCATAACCTCATAGCCCGGGCCGAGGAATTTTTTGATGGTCTTCGCCTTGGGAGGCGACTCAACGATGACTAATTTTGACATTATCTATGCCTCTTTCGTTAATGTTCTGCGTCTGTATCCGACGCCTGATAAAACGGCTTCGCGCCGTGTTGTTTTCTTTTTTCACAGAGAGTGTCGGCCGCCGGGATGAGCCTGCGCGTATCCGCACAGCTCCAGCTCAGCCAGCTGAGCCATGGCCTCCTGAGGGCTGACCTGCGCCTGACGGGCGAGATTGTCGGCCAGCTGAGGCTCTGTCCTCAGATACTGGTGCATCCGTCTGGCGCCCTCCGAGATGAAATCGGGAAGCTCGCCGGTGTCCGGCCGGCTCTCGGTTTCAAGATTCTTCTGCCGGGGAGTCTTTTCCTCCCTCTCCGGCAGCTTTTGCTCCACCCGCTCCGGCTCGTCGCCGTACATCAGCGGGCGCTCGGCTCCGGAAACACTGATGACTCCCGGGTACATGGCGTAGTAGTGCTTGAGAATATCCATCGGGGAGCGGACGGGATAGGCTCCGTCCTCCAGCAGCTTGTGTATTCCGGCAGACTTGGGCGTTCCCACGCCGGTGGGCATGGCGAAAACCTCTCTCCCCTGCTCTATGGCAAGGTTGGCGGTTATCAGCGAGCCGCTGCCTATGTCCGCCTCGATGACCACCGTTCCCAGACTCATTCCGGAGATTATCCGGTTGCGGATGGGAAAATGGTGGGATTTCGGCTCGGCACCGGGAGGGTATTCGCTCACCAGCGCTCCGCGCAGGGCAATGCGTTCCCTGAGCTTTTCGTTGCCCATGTTGTAGCGATAATTTATCCCGCATCCAAGCACAGCCGCCGTGTATCCGCCCTCGGTCTGAAGAGCGCCGTTGTGGGCGGCGGTGTCTATTCCTCTGGCTCCTCCGCTGACCACTGTCAGACCCGCCCGGGTCAGCCGGCAGGCCAGCTCCTCGGCGGCCTTCATGCCGTAGCCGGTGGCGTTCCGGGTGCCCACGATGGCCACGCACGGCCTCCGTGACACACCTCTCAGGTCGCCCTTGTAGTAAAGAGCGGCCGGCGGGTCGGGGAGATTGAGCAGCAGAGGCGGATAAACTCCGTCGTGAGGCACTGCCACCGACATTCCGGTGTCGGCGCATTTCTGCAGCGTGCGCCGATCCATTTCCAGATCCCGATCGTTGAGGGTGTTTATGGTTTTGACCGAAAACAGCCCCAGCTGCCACAGCTCCTCCGGCGTGCTTTCGTATATACGCCTGGCGCCGCCGTCAAGGCAGGTCACCGAACAGACCACCCGGCTGGACGCTCCCAGCTTACGCTGGAGCCACAGCCAGTATATCGCGTCCGGATGATTGCGCGCATCCACTATCGTTCACCTCCGTTGGCTCACCGGGAGCGTCAGGCGTAGTGACGCACCATCTCCCACATGAGTATGGCCGCCGCGGTGGCGGCGTTGAGCGATTCGGCACGGCCGTTCATAGGTATGGTCACCCGCTCGCCGCACACCGACTTGAGCTGCTCGGAAAGACCGTTGCCCTCGTTGCCGATGCACATGATGGCGCCCTTGAAGAAGCGGATGGCGGTTATCTTGCTGGCCTCGGTGGGCACGGAGGCGATGGGGCGCATATTCTTGGACTTGCACTCCTTCATTACGCTGACCACATCGTCAACGATGAGGTAGGGCAGGCGGAAGACCGCGCCCATGCTGGCCCGGATGGCCTTGGGATTGTATGGGTCACAGCTGTCGTTGGTCAGGAAGGCTCCGTTGAGTCCCAGAGCCTCGGCGGTGCGGAAGATGGCTCCCACGTTGCCCGGGTCCTGAAGATTCTCCAGCAGAACGAACTGGCCGTCGGTCTTTATGTTCTCAAGGTCGATGGTGTTCTTTATCATCTCGGCGATGACGAACACGCCCTGAGGAGTGACCGTGTCGGCGATCTTTTCGGCGATCTCCTCGGTTATCTGATAGCTCTTGTCCGCCGCGCGCTCCAGCCGCTCCACCGTTTCGGTGTAGCGAAGGTAGGCGTCCTCGGTGTAGAAGAGCTCGCATATCTTGCAGTGGTTTTCCAGCACCTCGGTGCACAGCCGCGTTCCCTCGGCGATAAACCGGCCGGTCTGCCGGCGTTCACGGGCGCTGGACATGAGCTTGGCGGCCGCCTTGACCGCCTGATTGTCTTTGCTTGTGATCTCTATAGCCATAACCGCACCTCACTTGTGTATGGTAATTGGTCGATGGGTTGCCTTTAAAGTAGTATTATACCACGGTTGTCCGTTTTTATCCATATCTCCCGGCACAATTATAAGTAAATATTTTCTTAATTTATGCCGGATAACGAAAATCCGCCCGAAGGCCGAAGCCTCCGGGCGTGATTACAGATTATTAAAGAGCGGCCTTTGCCTGCTCGACCAGAGCGGTGAAGCCCTTGGGGTCGGAGATGGCGATCTCGGACAGCATCTTGCGGTTGAGCTCGATGCCGGCCTTCTTCAGGCCATGCATGAACTAGGAGTAGTTGATGCCGTTGAACTTGCAGCCGGCGCTGATGCGGGTGATCCCCAGTCTGCGGAAATCACGATTCTTCTGGCGGAGGCCGACATAGGCGTAATTGCCGG
>JAZSQO010000137.1:0-2667 GCA_045538015.1 Acutalibacteraceae bacterium
GCCGGAGTTGGGGGACTGACCCATGCCGATGCAGGGACCGCAGGCGCATTCCAGCACACGGGCACCGGAGGCGATGATGTCGGCCAGCGCGCCGTTGGCGGCCAGCATATTGTAGACCTGCTTGGAGCCGGGAGCGATACCGAGGCTGACGTCGGGATGAACGGTCTTGCCCTTGAGTATGGCGGCCACTCTCATGAGATCGAGGTAGCTTGAATTGGTGCAGGAGCCGATGAGCACCTGATCGATCTTCTTGCCCTTGAGTTCGGCAATGGTGCGGATGTTGTCCGGGCTGTGGGGAGCGGCCGCGAGGGGCTCCAGAGCGGACAGATCGATGTCGATGACCTCGTCGTAAACGGCGTCGGCATCGGCGGAAAGCTCACACCAGTCGTCGGCGCGATCCTGAGCCTTCATAAAGGCAAGAGTTATCTCGTCGGAGGGGAAGATGGAGGTGGTGGCACCCAGCTCGGCGCCCATGTTGGTGATGGTGGCGCGCTCGGGAACGGTCAGGGACTTGACGCCCTCTCCGCCGTATTCCACAATCTTGCCAACGCCGCCCTTGACGCTCATGCGGCGAAGAACCTCAAGGATAACGTCCTTGGCGGAAACCCAGGGACTGAGCTTGCCGGTGAGGTTGATGCGCACCATCTTGGGCATGGTGATATAGTATGCGCCGCCGCCCATGGCTACCGCAACATCCAGACCGCCGGCACCCATGGCCAGCATACCCAGACCGCCGCCGGTGGGAGTGTGGCTGTCCGAGCCGATCAGGGTCTTGCCGGGAATGCCGAAGCGCTCCAGATGAACCTGATGGCAGATGCCGTTGCCGGGACGGGAATACCAGATGCCGTGCTTCTTGGCGATGCTCTGGATAAAGCGATGGTCGTCGGCGTTCTCAAAGCCGGTCTGCAGGGTGTTGTGGTCGATATAAGCCACGGAGCGCTCGGTACGCACACGGGGAACGCCCATTGCCTCATATTCAAGATAGGCCATGGTTCCGGTGGCGTCCTGAGTCAGAGTCTGGTCGATACGCAGACCAATCTCCGAACCGGGAGTCATATCGCCCTCAAGCAGGTGAGCGGCAATGATTTTCTGTGCAATTGTCTTGCCCATTTTAGAATCACATCCTTAATAAAATACGATTAGACCTATTATCCTATTATCGGAGCCGTTTGTCAATGATTTAACGGTCACTTATCAAGAAAAAATCAACATTTAATTGATTATACTGTCCGACAGCGGTATAATGTGGGAAATTGGAAAAAGGGGGAAAGGCGCGATGAAAGAGCGGCCGTGGAAATTCTGCCTGACAATGGAAGTCTGGGTACCGGACGGCAAAATGCCCGCAATGACCGAACAGATAGGGGTCAAGAGCTCCGGGAACGTGATCCACAACAGACAGAGCGGGGGAAAACTGGCTTTTGCCCGGGAATATCCGGTCACGGACAGCGAGACGCTCAGTGCCTTTGGGGATAAGCTGAAGAATAAGTACTGTGTGAGAAAATGGGACAGAAAATATCAGATTTTGTTGGGCGGCTTCAGAAAATGGCGTTTCGGCGGCTGCTCCGAATACAGAACATGGCGCCTTGAATGGGCCTGCGGTATGCGGTCTGCGGCCATTGAGGGCGATATTCTTCCCGAACAGGCCGCCCAGATGCGGGATGACATTCTGTCGCTGTGCGAGTTTGAGACCGAGCCGGAGATATTCTTCATCGGTTCCGACGGTGAGTGCACCATGCCAACAGCGCAGGAGCTTATCGCCCGGCTGAAAAGGTGACACGAATTTATCGTGTTACCTTGATGAAGCACTTGACATAACATACGAGCGGTGCTATAATTCATCACAAATCTATGGAGAATGGAGTAATCAGAATGATAACAGAGGTAAAGGAAAGAATATTTGAAGAGTTTGAAGTGCGCAAAAGCAAAAAGCAGAAAACCGCATTCATCGACTACATAACCGGTCTGTGCGAGGAGAACGGGATATCCGTCAACGTGGAGAAAAAGGAGGGCAGCCGCAATATCGTCATGGGAGCCTCTCCCGAGGAGAGCGAAATGGTGCTGGGCGCTCACTACGACACCTGCGCCGTCATGTTTTTCCCGAATTTTATCACGCCCAAGAATATGCTGATTTATATTATTTATCAGATACTGCTCTGCTTTGTGATTTTCCTGCCGGGTGTGCTTGTGTCAATACTGCTTGCCTGGCTGGGATTACACGAATTCGCGCCCATGGCCTTTGGGCTTGGCGGCCTGCTCATGCTCTTTCTGCTTATGTTCGGCCCGGCCAACAAGCACACCGCCAACGACAACACCTCCGGCGTCATTACCGTGCTGAATATCATGCTTTCCATGACTCCCGAGCAGAGAGAAAAGGTCTGCTTTGTTCTCTTTGACAACGAGGAGGTCGGCCTGCTGGGCTCGGCGGCTTTTGCTTCAATGCACAAAAAGACCATGAAGGATAAGCTGCTCATCAACTACGACTGTGTTTCCGACGGCGACAACCTTTTTGTCAAGCTGTCCAAGAAAGACAAAAAAGGCGAAATTGCTGACGAACTGAAATCCTCCTTTACCCTTGCGGCGGAGGAGAGCGGCATGAGCTCCGAGGTGGGCACCAGCGGCTTCTACCCCTCCGATCAGGCTAACTTCAAGCGCGGCATTGCCGTCGCC
>JAZSQO010000052.1:0-5753 GCA_045538015.1 Acutalibacteraceae bacterium
CCATGGGAATGCCCGGAATGGACGGCAGCGCCATGCAGCCCGGCTTTGACCCCAGTGCCATGGGAATGCCCGGAATGGACGGCAGCGCCATGCAGCCCGGCTTTGACCCCAGTGCCATGGGAATGCCCGGCATGAACGGCACCATGCAGCCCGGCTTTGATCCCAACGGTATGGGAATGCCTCCGGGATACGGAATGTAAGCCTCACCATCAAGAATCTTCAGGCCATTAAAGTATAATGGGAGAAAACAATGAATAAGAACGGTAAAATGATTAAAAAATGGCTCATCGCCATTCTGTGCTGCGCAGTGGCCGCCTTTGTTATCCCGCTGGTCACCACCGTATTCCTCGCCGAGGACGACGGCCCCGTTGTCATCATCCTTGACCCGGGTCACGGCGGCTCCGATGTGGGAGCGGTCAACCACATCAACGGCCTTAACGAGGCCGACGCCAACCTCGCCATCGCCCTTGCCTGCCGGGACGAGCTGCTCAAATACGACGGCGTTGAGGTCTACATGACCCACACCGGTCTTGACAAGAGCGCCCGTCTCTCCCTCGGCGACCGCGTGGCTATGGTGGAAACCCACAACGCCGACATTCTCATCAGCCTGCACTGCAACGATTCCAGCAGCCCCACCGCCAACGGCTCTGAGGTGTATGTTTCCCACAGCACCTACAGCCAGCGCTACAACAGCGACTCCACCGCCCTCGCCATCGAATTCCTTGAGGAGTTCCGCGAGCTGGGACTGCGCATCAGAGGCGTCAAGACCCGTCTGAGCAACGGCAGCCGCATCTATCACCACGCCGACGGAACCATCGAGCTGGGCGACTACTACGCCGTCATCGGCTCCACCATCAAGCGCTACGGCGTGCCCGGCATTCTTGTTGAGCACGGCTTTGTAACCGGCGACTACGGTTATCTCAACTCTCCCGAAAAGCTGGCCGCCCTCGGCACCGCCGACGCTCAGGCCATTGTGAGCTACTTCGGTCTTACCCTCAGGGGCGAGGACAGCCCGGTCAGCATCGACCAGCCGGAAGCCATCATCGTTTCCGAAATGGACGTAGCCTCCGCTTCCGATGTGAACACCGCGCTGCTCACCGTCCCCGAGACTCCCACCGTGGAATACTACGAGATGATGCAGGACATCCGTCTTGATTACGAAGAGCTGACCAAGGCCGGCAAGACGCTGATCGACAGCGAACGGCTCAATCATCTCTACGCCTTCCTTCCCGAGCTCGACCGCCAGCTGCATCCCGTGCGCATTGAGGCGCTGGAGGAGTCGGAGCTTTCCATCGACCGCATCCGCCACACCATCTCCGGCGTCAATCTGGCCGCCGGCGGCCTTGCCGGAACCAATGTTTCCCAGCTGATGGAGGATCTTTACATCTTCATCGACGAGACTTACGCCACCGAGCAGCAGGCCAAGCTGGGCGATGTTGTTATATCCATCACCGACAGCACCGTTTCCTCTGAACTGGACATCGGCGCTCAGCTCGGCACCGGATGTCAGGTCTGTCTGCTGCGCAACGGCGAGCTTATCGACAGCCTCTCCATCGTTATCACCTGCGACCTGAGCGGTGACGGCATGGTGGATTCCCGCGACCAGCTTCTGCTGGAGAACCACATCGACGGCACCATCCAGTTGTCCGAGGCTGCCCTGCGCGCCGCTGACATCAACATGGACGGCGAGGTCGACCGCATCGACCTTGACCTCATGCTCCGCAAGGTGGTCAACGCCAACTAACCCGCGGGAGCTTCCCGACGGCATCTGTTTCCTTTGGAGGTCAAAGTGACAAAGACAGTAATCCGCGCAAGCGCTGTCCTGCTTTCGGCGGCTGTGTTCATCACGCTGCTGGCCGCCGCGCTTGCCGCTCCCATCGCCATGGCCGCCTCCGGCGACAAGCCGGTGTTCTCCATCACCGCTGACCGGGAATCGGCCAGCACCGGCTCAAAGATCGTCGTTTCCGTGGCCATGGACAACGACACTCCCAACGACATAACCAACTTCACCGGTGAGCTGCTGTTTGACACCAGATTCTTCCGGTATGTGGAATTCGAGGATCAGCTCATCATGGACGGCACCGTCAAGGTGGTGGCCGACCAGTCCGCCAGCGGAAAGCTCGGCTTTGTCTACACCGGCAAGGAGCTTTCCAACTCCCGCATCAACAGCGGCGACAGCGTGGTGTTCATCAAGTTCATCTTCTCGGTCATTACCACCTACGACACCACCGGCCAGTTCTTTATCGGCACGCTGAGCGACTGCTATTCCGGCGAGACCAACCTCGGCACCATTGACTGCAAGGCTCAGAGCATCACCGTGCGCTCCACTACAGCGGCGGTTCCCACCCAGTCCACCACCGCTCCCCAGAATCTTTCCGGCGACGCGCGGCTTTCCGGACTGACCATATCCGGCTGCCAGCTCACTCCGGCCTTCAACGCCGAGTTCGTGGCCTATTCGGCCACCGTGCCCTACGAGATTTCCAGCGTGCGCATTGAGGCAACGGCCAATTCCTCCGGCGCCATCGTATCCGGTATTGGAGCAAAGGATCTTTCGGTTGGACTGAACAACTTTACCATCACTGTGCTGGCGGAAAACGGCGCCGCCCGTGAGTACGGCATCATCATCAACCGGCTGGAGCAGACCGCTGAGACCAGCACCACCGCTCCCACCGAAACCACTTCCTCGGTCACCGAGATGACCACCACCCTGCCCACCGAGACCACCACCGTCCCCGCTCCAACGACCACCTTCACCCAGCCGGACGGCAGCACGGTCATTGAAAGCGAGGACGACCGCGATGCCGCGGATGATGTGCTGCAGATCGTCGGCATTGTATTCGGCGAGATCGCGCTGTTCTTCTTCGGCTTCCTTTCCGGCTTCTTTGTGGACAAGAATCTGCGCCGCAAGGGCGAGCGGGCCGACTATGACGACGACGAGGATTATTACGACGACGAAGAGGACGACTACGACCGCGGCCCCACCGTGTTCACTCCCTCCGAGCCGATGTATCCCGACGGCGGCTATCCGGCGCCTCCTCCCCAGTACGCCGATCCCCAGCTTATCCAGTATAATCAGTTCGGAATGGACGGCTCCATGGTTCCCGACCAGATGGACGCCACCTTCCAGCCTTATCAGCAGAACGGTCAGGTCGTCAGCGCTCCGATGCCCGGTATGCCCATGCCCGGCGCGCCCAATCCGCCCTATGATCCTCAGTTCGGACAAAACCAGCCTATGTATCCCGAGAACGGCTTTGGCGGATATGACGACGATCCCTACTACCACTGATACGCGATAAAAAGATGTTCCGCGGCTCACTGCGAAGGCGGTGGGCCGCAAGTATTTGTTCCCAACAAAAGGAGCGATCAGCATTGAACAAGGCTGTCGGAATATATATTCACATTCCCTTCTGCGACGGCAAATGCCCCTACTGCGATTTTTACTCCCTGCGCCCCACCGAACGGCTTTGTCAGCGGTATATTCAGGCACTTGACCGGGAGATGTCCCGGCTGGCCGGGCCTGCCGCGGACACGGTTTACTTCGGCGGCGGAACTCCCACCCTTCTGGGCGCGGAGGGTCTTGCGCAGACTCTGGAAAACGTAAGGAAGCACTTTGCCGTGAAGGATGACGCGGAGGTTACCTTTGAGATGAATCCTCGCACCGCCGGGCCGGATATGCTCGTCCGGCTTCGTGAAGCCGGGTTCAACCGGGTGTCCATGGGCGTGCAGTCGGGCGTTGACAGCGAGCTTGAGGCTCTCGGGCGGCGGCACACCATCGCCGACGCGGGAAGAGCTGCCGCCGAAGTCCGCGCCGCCGGATTTGACAATCTCTCGGTCGATCTGATGCTGGGCATTCCCGGCCAGACAGCCGACAGCCTGCGCCGCTCCGTGGAGGCGGTGTGCGCCATGGAGCCGGAGCACATCTCTGCCTATATTCTGAAGATCGAGCCGGGCACTCCCTTTGCCTCCCGGGATTTCGGAGACGGCCTCGCCGATGACGACGGGCAGGCGGAGCTGTATAATCTTGCCGTGGAGCTGCTGGCTCAGCGTGGCTATGAGCGATATGAGATATCCAATTTTGCCCGCCCCGGACGGGAGAGCAGGCACAATCTGCGCTACTGGGACTGCGGAGAGTATCTGGGCTTCGGCCCCGCCGCCCACAGCTTTTACGGCGGCAAAAGATTCTACTACCCAAGAGATCTCGAGGCTTTTCTTACCTCGCCGGCCACTGTAGATGACGGTGATGGCGGCAGTGAAGAGGAATATGTCATGCTCAGACTACGGCTGGCCGAGGGCATAACCCGGTCAGGATGGGCGGAGCGATTCGGCACCGCCATTCCCCGCAGGTATTATGACTGTGCCGCGCCTCTTGCAAAGGCCGGACTGGTGCAGGCCGACGACAGAGGCATACGCCTCCGGGGCGATGGCTTCCTGCTTTCCAACGCCATAATAGGCCGGCTGCTGGACGATTGACCGCCCTGACAGCGAAAATTGTCGGGAACAGCTCAGACAAATCAAAAAAATGATTGACTTCCGGCTGATCGGCTGGTATAATATTTCAGGTTGTGGAATCGCAACCTATCTCTTTGCTTCCCTGAGAGGGAGGCCATATGTCCATAAGGAGGTGCAAATCAATGGCAAACGAGATCCTGTCCTACGCTTATGAATCCATCCTGGTGGTTTCCTGCAAGCTGGGCGAAGAGGAGCAGAAGGCTGTTATCGAGAAGTTCAGAAGCATGATCGATGACAACGCCACTCTCGAGAGCGTTGACGAGTGGGGTGTGCGCAAGCTGGCCTATCTCATCAACAAAGAGAGCGAAGGCTACTACGTTCTGTTCAACTTCACCGCCAAGGCTGACTTCGTCTCCGAGCTCGAGCGTGTTTACAACATCACCGACGGTGTTCTGCGCTCCCTCGTCGTCAGACGCAACGGCTAATTGGAGGAACACGAATGCTTAACAGTATTGTTCTGATGGGTCGCCTCGTGGCTGATCCCGAGCTTCGTACCACCACAAGCAACATCTCCGTCTGTTCGTTCACCGTTGCGGTTGACCGTGACTTTCAGCGTGCAGGCGAAGAGAAGCAGACCGATTTCATTGATGTCGTAGCATGGAGAAGCACCGCGGAATTCGTTTCCCGTTACTTCACCAAGGGCCGCATGATCGTTGTGCAGGGTTCCCTGCAGAGCCGCAAGTGGCAGGACAAGGACGGCAACAAGCGCGTGTCCTGGGAAGTCCAGGCCGATAAGGTCTTCTTTGGAGATTCCAAGAGAGATTCCGAATCCGGCTCCACCAACAATGTGACCAACCGCTATGACAGCTACACACCGCCTCCCGAAAGGGAGCAGCCGAGCGCCTACTCCAGCGGCAGCGAGAGCGATTTCACTCCGCTTCCCGACGAGGATCTTCCGTTCTGACGGAAGCGCTCGCAACAATCTGAAACAGGAGGATTCATAAAATGGCTGACAGACCCGAAAGACCCAACCGTCCCCGCAAGAGCCGCAAGAAGGTTTGCAATTTCTGCGTTGACAAGGTTGAGTACATTGACTACAAGGATGTATCCAAGCTTCGCCGCTTCCTTTCCGCGCGTGCAAAGATTCTTCCCCGCCGCGTTACCGGTACCTGCGCTCATCATCAGCGTGAGCTGACTACCGCTATCAAGCGCGCCCGTCATGTCGCTCTTCTCCCCTTCACCAGCGACTGATATCGACGAATCTTCGGCCGGCGTTGCCCCCCTCCCGTGGCGGAGGGGGGGTT
>JAZSQO010000045.1:0-32257 GCA_045538015.1 Acutalibacteraceae bacterium
CACGATCTTGCTTGCATCTTTTTCGTCATACTTCACAAAAATGCTCGTCAATACATAGAGTATTGACTCCGCTTTTTGCATCGTCTGGCGAAAAATCTGACTGCGCAATATCGTACTTAGAATTATGCGGTATTGCCTAAAATAGAATAAATATAATGGCCGGACGAGCGGCCGGGGCAGAAAACCCGGTCACGCCGCCGAAAGGAGCATAATATATGAGAGCGGTTCTCACCGTAATAGGAAAAGACATGGTCGGTATTCTGGCCGGAGTATCCAACATCTGTGCCGACGCCGGCGTAAACATCACCGAGGTCACCCAGTCCATCATGCAGGATCTCTTCGCTATGATAATGCTGGTGGATATTTCCGAGAGCCGCATCAGCTTCTCCGAGCTGAGCGACAAGCTGACCGCCTACGGCGAGCAGAGCGGCCTTTCCGTGCGCATCATGCACGAGGATATCTTTAATTCCATGCACAGAGTATAAGGTACAGGGTGACAGACTATGCTTAACACGAAGGATATACTGGAAACAATAGGGATGATTCACGAGGAGCATCTGGACATACGCACCATCACCATGGGCATAAGTCTGCTGGACTGCTCCCGGGCCGACGGCAAAGCCGCCTGCGCCGCCGTTTACGACAAGATCTGCCGCCGGGCCGAAAAGCTGGTGGCCACCGGCGAGGAGATCGAAAAGGAATACGGCATTCCCATCATCAACAAGCGAATCTCCGTCACGCCCATAGCCATGGTAGCGGCGGCCAGCAAGGACACCAGTCCCGTGGAGTTTGCCCGCGCCCTTGACCGGCCGGCTCACACCACCGGCGACAACTTTATCGGCGGCTATACGGCTCTTGTGCACAAGGGCTTCGGCCCCGGCGACCGCCGTCTCATTGAGAGCATTCCCGAGGCACTCAGCACCACCGAGCGTGTGTGTTCCTCGACCAATATCGGTTCCACCAAGGCGGGCATCAACATGGACGCCGTGGCCATGGTGGGACGCACCATCCGTGAGTGCGCCGAGCGCACCGCCGACCAGAGCGGCTTCGGAGCCGCCAAGCTGGTGGCCTTCTGCAACGCGCCGGAGGATAATCCTTTTATGGCCGGAGCCTTCCACGGCGCCGGCGAGCCCGACTGCGTCATCAATGTTGGCGTTTCCGGCCCCGGCGTGGTTCGCGCCGCCCTCCAGAGAGCCGGCGACTGCGACATCACTCAGGTGGCTGACACCGTAAAGCGCACCGCCTTCAAGATCACCCGTATGGGTCAGCTGGTGGCCAGAGAGGCCTCAAAGCGGCTGGATGTGCCCTTCGGCATAGTGGATCTTTCCCTTGCTCCCACTCCCGCCGTGGGCGACTCGGTGGCTCATATCCTTGAGGAAATGGGCCTTGAGAGCTGCGGCGCGGCCGGCACCACCGCCTGTCTTGCCCTGCTCAACGACGCGGTCAAAAAGGGCGGCGTAATGGCCAGCTCCCACGTGGGCGGCCTTTCCGGCGCCTTCATTCCCGTTTCCGAGGACGCGGGCATGATCGACGCGGTCAACCGCGGCGCTCTGTGCCTTGAAAAGCTGGAGGCCATGACCGCCGTGTGCTCGGTGGGCCTTGACATGATAGCCGTTCCCGGCGACACTCCCGCCGAGGTGCTTTCGGGCATTCTGGCCGACGAAGCCGCCATCGGCATGGTCAACAGCAAGACCACCGCCGTCCGCCTCATCCCGGCCATCGGCCACGATGTGGGCGACACGCTGGAGTTCGGAGGCCTCTTCGGCTCGGCTCCCGTAATGGCGGTCAACCGCTTCTCTCCGGCCCGCTTCATCGGCCGCGGAGGACGGATTCCCGCTCCCATGCAGAGCCTTAAAAACTGACAGACATATTCCACCGGAGGCTGCACCATGCAAGAAATGATAAAAAAGCTTATCGAAATGGATAAGGAGGCCCGCCGCCTGACCGACGAGGCCCGCCAGCGCAAAGCCGGCTCCGCCGAGGCGGCTGCCGAAAAGCGCCGCGAGGTCTTTGACGGCTACCTTCAGATGGCGAGCAACCGCGTGGACACCATCCGGAAGGTGGAAATGGAAAACGCGGGCGAGCAGGTCAAGGCCATTGACGAGCGCTGCCGGAAGGCCGAGGAGGCCATGCGCCAGCGCGCCGAGGCCAACCGCGAGCAGTGGATAAGCCGGATCGTCGCCGCCGTTACGGAGGGAGACGATAGCCAATGAGTTTTGCCTCCAAGGCGTCCAATATGCTGCTGGCGCGCTGCCGTGCCCGATACGGCAAGCGTCTGACGGCGGAGGATATCGACGCCCTTGTCAGCTGCAAAGGCGTTGCCGACTGCGCGGCCTATCTGAGGGGCACCCACTACGCTCAGGCTCTTTCGGTACTCAACGAGGGAAACCTGCGCCGGCGTACCCTCGAAGCCGCCCTCAACGACCACCTGCTGGGCGAGCTTTACGCCCTGTGCCGGTGTGAGCAGTCGGTGGGCGACTGGTTCGCTGAATACATCATTATGCGTGCCGAAATAAGGCAGGCAGTCGCCTTTGTGCAGCTGCTGGCCGCGGGCAGGCAGAGCGAAATGATACTCAAGACTCCGGAGTTCATACTCCAGCGCTCGGGCATCGACGCCCGGAGGCTGGCCGAATGCCGCAGCTACGACGACCTGCTTGAGGTCATGCGCCATTCCCGCTTTATCCGGGAGCTTCGGGCGCTCCGCCCTCTGCCGGGAAACCGGCCGGACTGCGCCCTCATCGAGCACGCCCTTTACGCCCGTTTCTACAACGAGGTGCTGGAGCTTGTGGATCGCAGAGCCGGCAAGGCGAGGGACGAGCTGCGGGACATCATAGGCACGCAGCTGGATGTGCTCAACTTTACCCACATATACCGGCTCAAGAAATACTACGGAGCCGACCCGGCGGCGGTGAGAGCCATGCTCTACCACGACGGTGCCCGCATCAGGCCGAGGGTTCTGCTGGCCATGGTCAACGCGCCGGACGCCGAATCGGCACTGCGTATGTTCGTGGAAAAAACGCCCTACGGCAGGCAGCTTGACCGGGAGGCCATGGAGCGGGACGGCGGCCTTGAAACGGCCATGCGTATGCTGACCCACAGCCGGGCCCGCAAGCTCATGCGCTCGTCGGTCAATCCCTCCACGGTGCTGCTGGCCTATGTGCTGCTGGCCGAGGCGGAGGTACACGACCTGACCGTGATAGTGGAAGGGGTATTCTACGGACTGCCCCGGGAAGCGATACTTGACCTTATCATCATAGACGAGCTGGCCGACCGGGCCGGCTGATCTGATTGAAATACTGACCCAGACCGCGCAGGTCTGCCGAATCTGATCGGGAGGAAAGGAGCCGCCGCCCCGGCGGTGCTCCGACTGGTTTTTCATGGCAGTAACAAGCATGAGGCTGGTGACCGTCACCGGCCAGCTGAACAAACTGGATACCGTGCTGGATGTCTGCGCCGAAAAGGAGAATTTCCATTTCGAGCAGGCCATGAGCTTTTTCGGTGCCGGTTCGGATTTTGTTTCCATCAACGACGAAAATCCGTATACTCAGTATTTTTCAAAGCTGTCCGCGGCGCTGAGCGAGGCCGGACTTGCGCCGCTGGAATATGAGCAGTGCAAAAACGCCGACCCGATGACCTCATGGGAGGCCATCGGCGAGTACATCGACAGCGTGTGCGCTCAGCTCAGGGAAAGCGCCGGACGGCGCGCGAGCGCGGAGAAGGAGGTCACCCGCCTCACCGCCGAGCTTGAGCAGCTGCGCAACTTCAGCGGCCTCGATATCGAGCTGAGCGAGATTTTCGACTGCGAATACATCAAGGTGCGCTTCGGCCGCCTTCCCCGGGCCAGCTACGACCGGCTCAAATACTATAACGACAATCCCTATATAATGCTCCTTCCCTGCCACAGCGACGAGCATTATGTCTGGGGAGCCTACTTCTCGCCCATCGAGAACATACCCGAGGTGGACAGAATATTCCAGAGCCTCATGTGGGAGCGGCTCCACCTGCCCGACGCCACCGGCACACCCTCCGAGGAATGCGCCGTGATGGAGCGCCGCGTCGCCGACCTGAACACGGAGATCCTGGAGGCGGACAAGGCTGTCGCCGCCGTGTGGGGCGAGCATGAGCAGCAGTGCAGCCTGCTTTATCGCCTGCTGGAAAGGCGCAAGGAAAGCTTCGAGCTGCGGCGCAATGTGGCGCGGTACAAGAACGGCGATGAATTTTTCCTCGCCGGATGGATAACCGCCGCCGATGCCCCGGATATGGAGCGCCGCATGGCTGCCGTGGAGGGCATAGACTGCGAGATCAAAAAGCCGGACAGCACCGAGGGGCACGCCCCGCCGGTTCGTCTGCGCAACCGGGCCTTTGCCCGCCCCTTTGAGTACTATGTCAGTATGTACGGCCTGCCGGAATACGGCGAGACCGACCCCACGCCCTTTGTGGCGGTGACCTACTTCCTGCTGTTCGGCATGATGTTTGCCGATCTGGGACAGGGGCTGGTGCTCTCCCTTGTGGGCTGGCTGTTCATGTGGAAGATGAAGAAAATGGAGCTGGGCAGGATTCTTGCCGTGTGCGGCTTCTCCTCAGCCATCTTCGGAGTGCTGCTGGGCTCGGTGTTCGGCTTCGAGCACTGGCTGGACGGCTTCTGGCTGTGGGTGCAGAGCAAGACCGGCATCCCGCTCAACCACAACAAGCCCATAAACGTCGAGGACGCGTCGGTGGTCAATGTGCTCATCTATGCCACCGTGGGCATCGGCGCGGTGCTGGTGGTGTGCGCCATGCTCATGAACATCTACTCCTCCCTGCGCCGGAAGCACTGGGGTCAGGCTCTGCTGAGCCAGAACGGCGTGGCCGGTCTGGTGTTCTACAGCTCGCTGATCTATGTGGTGCTCAATATGCTGCTCCTCAAGGGGCCTTATCCCGGCACATGGTTCACCCTTCTCTGCCTTGTGCTTCCGCTGATACTGATCTATCTGCAGGAGCCGCTGGGCGAGCTGATAGAGGGCAAGGAGGACTGGATGCCGGAAAGCATCGTGGACTTCCTCATGCAGAGCTTCTTTGAGCTGTTCGAGGTGCTGCTGTCCTACCTTTCCAACACCCTCAGCTTCGTGCGAGTGGGCGCCTTCATCCTCGTGCATTACGGCATGATGACCGTGGTGTTCACCATCGCCGGCTTCTGTCCCGAGGGCAGCTTCGGATACATCGCCGTGGTGGTCATCGGAAACATCATCATCATGGTGCTGGAGGGACTGCTCGTTGGCATTCAGGCGCTCCGTCTGGAATATTACGAGATGTTCAGCCGCTTCTATTCCGGCACCGGCCGTCCTTTTATGCCGGTGGGTGCGAACGCCGAGGAAAAATAATCAGTATTATCTGACAAGAATACAACAAACTGTAGTCAATAATCGGAGGTAAATTATTATGACCGCTCTTCTTTATCTCATTCCCGCAGTTATCATTTTCGTTTCCGTATACTTTGCCCTGCGTTCCTTCCGCATGACCGGCAATGCCGCCAAGGCCATGAGAGTCAATCTGGTCATCGTGGCCTGCCTGTTCGTGGCCTGCATCGCCGGTTCCTTCGGAGCCAGCGCCGTCAGCGAGGCTGATGTCATGGCTCCCGCCGCCGTCGCCGAGTCGGGCGAGGAGGAGACCGAGGCCGCTGTGAGCTACGATCCCTCCAAGGGTCTGGGCATGATCGCCGCCGCTCTGGTAACCGGCATCTCCGGCATCGGCGGAGGCATCGCCGTTGCCGCCGGCGCTCCCGCCGCCATCGGAGCCACCAGCGAGGATCCCAAGGTATTCGGTAAGGCGCTGATCTTCGTCGCTCTGGGCGAGTCCATCGCTCTGTACGGCCTGGTCATCTCCATCATGATTCTGGGTAAGTATTGATGAAATTCTACGTCATAAGCGACGACGGCGACGCCCTGACCGGCCTGCGACTGGCCGGCATAGAGGGCGAGTATGCCGCCGACGAGGATCAGACGCTGGCCGCCCTTGAACGGGTGGAGGCCGACGAGGAGATCGCTGTGCTGCTTATGACCGCCGCCGCCTACAGAAAGGGCGGCCAGCGGGTGGAGCAGCTCAAGCAGAGCGGCACCCGTCCGCTGATCGTCACCATACCCGACCGCACCGGAAAGGGCAGCTCGGGAGAAGCCATTGCCCGCTATGTGCGCGAGGCAGTGGGCATCAAGATTTAAGGCACCGCAAAGATATCCCACCGGGAATATCGGCGCGGTCTGCCGTCAGGAGCGAACTATGCAGTCACAAGAGCAAAAACTTAGTCTGTTTTTAGAGGCCATCAACAGCTATGCCGAAAAGCAGCGCCTGCGCATTCTCTACGAGATGGAGCGCTACACCGGCGCCGAGCTGGAAAAGGCCGAGAGCGAGGCTCTGCGGGACGCCTACATCCACATCAGCAAGGAGACGGCTGAGGTGCGCGCGTCCATCGTTCGCGAGCTGTCCGCCCATGAGCTGGCGGCACGGCGCAGGCTCTTTGAGCAGCGCGTGGCCATCGAAAACGATATCTTCGCCGAGGCGGAAAAGAGGCTGCGCGCCTTTGCTTCCGGCGATAAATACGACAGCTACCTGACTGCCGCCGCCGAAAAGGTTGCCGGCGCGGTCGGATACGGCGCGGTAACGGTGCGGGTGCGTCCCGGGGACGAAGGCAAAAAGGCCCTGCTGGGCGTGCTGATACCCGGATGCGAGGTAAAGACCGACCCGTCCATCCGCATCGGCGGATTCACCGCGGAAATGACCGACCGGGGAGTGCTTGTGGACATGACCCTTGACTCCCGCCTTGAGCGGCAGCGCGAGGAATTCCGGCGCAACCCAGAGCTGACGATAGAGGAATGACAGCATGGAGCAGATAAAGACCAACGAGAAAATATACGGTGTCAACGGCCCGGTCGTCACCATAAAGGGCAAGACCGGCCTTGCCATGATGGAAATGGTCTACGTGGGCGAGCAGAGACTGGCCGGCGAGGTCATCGGCATGGACAGCACCGCCACGACCATTCAGGTCTACGAAGAGACCACCGGCCTGCGTCCCGGCGACCCGGTCTACCCCAGCGGCAGCCGGATGTCCGTGGTGCTCGGCCCCGGCCTGCTGGAAAATATCTTTGACGGCATCGAGCGTCCACTCAAGGAGATCGAAGCCCAAAGCGGTGCCTTCATCGAGCGGGGAGCCGATATGTTCCCTCTGGACGAGAACCGCAAGTGGACAGTCACTCCGACGGTGAAGGTGGGCGACCGGCTGACCGGCGGCATGATATACGCCACCTGTCCGGAAACTCCCTCCATAGAGCACCGCTGCATGGTGCCGCCGGAGGTGAGCGGCACGGTGGAATGGGTGGCCTCCAAGGGTGAATACAAGGTCAACGCCGGCATCGTCCGGGTAAAGACCGACAGCGGCGAAACGGTCAAGCTGACCCTCTGCCAGCGCTGGCCCATCCGCCAGCCGCGCCCGGTCAGCGAGCGCAAATACGCCAACATTCCCCTCATCACCGGCCAGAGAGTCATCGACACCCTCTTCCCCATTCCCAAGGGCGGTACAGCGGCCATTCCCGGCGGATTCGGCACGGGCAAGACCATGACACAGCATCAGCTGGCCAAGTGGTGCGATGCCGACATCATCGTCTATGTGGGCTGCGGAGAGCGCGGCAACGAGATGTGTCAGGTGCTGGAGGAGTTCTCGGGACTGATAGATCCCAGAACCAACCGTCCCATGACCGACCGGACGGTGCTCATCGCCAACACCTCCAATATGCCCGTGGCCGCCCGTGAGGCGTCCATATACACCGGCATCACCATCGCCGAATATTACCGGGACATGGGCTACCATGTGGCCATAATGGCCGACTCCACCTCCCGCTGGGCCGAGGCGCTGCGCGAGATAAGCGGCCGCCTCGAGGAAATGCCCGCCGAGGAAGGCTTCCCGGCCTATCTCCCCTCCCGACTTTCGAAATTCTACGAGCGGGCGGGTCTGGTAAAGGCCCTTTCGGGCAGCGACGGCTCGGTGACCATAATCGGCGCCGTTTCGCCTCAGGGCTCCGACTTTTCCGAACCGGTGACCCAGAACACCAAGCGCTTCACCCGCTGCTTCTGGGCGTTGGATAAATCTCTGGCCTATGCTCGCCATTATCCGGCCATCAACTGGCTCAATTCCTACAGCGAGTACATGGGCGACCTTGAGGCGTGGTACAACGCCAACGCCGGCAAGGACTTCGTGGCGCTCAGAGCGCAGCTGTCCTCCCTGCTTCAGGAGGAGGCCCGGCTGATGGAGATCGTCAAGCTGATCGGCGCCGATGTCCTGCCCGACGACCAGAAGCTGGTCATCGAAACGGCAAAGGTCATCCGTGTGGGCTTCCTGCAGCAGAACGCCTTCCATGTGCATGACACCTATGTGCCCATGGAAAAGCAGCTGGGAATGCTGCGGGCCATAATAAATATGCACCAGCGCGCGTCGGCCGCGGTGGCAAGAGGAGTGCCGCTGTCAAAGATCGTGGCCACCGGCCTTTTCGACAAGCTGACGAGAATGAAATACGACATCCCCAACGGGGAGCTGCATTTGTTGGATGAGATTATAAAAGAGACAGATATGGTCATGGCAGAGCTGACTGCCTGACAAATCATATGAAAGGGAATGATATAAAATGAATACGAATGAACATCTTGAACGTCTGCTTCAGAGTGTCCGGGAGGCCTACGCCGAGCCGGGCGCGTTGGAGAATGCCGCGGAGCCGGTCGAGCCGGAATTGTCGGAGGATATCGAAGCGATGGCCGAACAATCCGAGCTCGACGGAGTTCGCGCCCTCCTCGCCGAGCACGCCGCCGAAAAAGCAGCCGGGCAGGAGGAAGCCGGAGAGGATTCGGAAGAGTCCTCCGAACCGGAGTCCGATGCCGGAGCTGAGCCGAAGGACGAGGAAGAACCGGAAGAAGGAGAGCTTCACTGGTCCCGGATTCCGGTGACGGGCAAGCCCGCTCCCCGGGAGGATATCTCCGGCGAGGACTATGTGCCCATCGAGCAGATATTCAAGGATCTTTCCCGGAAGATCGAGGACGGCACCAAAAAGGTCGAGGAGGACGACATTACCCTCAAGGCCGCCAGAGCCGCTCAGGCCGCCGGCGCCGCCATTATCATCCGTGACGGACAGAATAGCGGGCGGCAGAAGAAAAAGCCGGCGCCCAGAGCCAAGGTGATGCCCACGGTGGGCGCGCTGCTGGTCAGTCTGCTGATCCTGTTCGGAGTGGCCTTCTACATACTGCGCGCCGACCGGCTGCGAGCCATGGCCTCCATCAAGCCTCTCGAGGTGGCGGCCAACGCCTACAGTATGTCCTACGACGGCTCCTACGGCCTCAGCGGCTTCGTCAACGCGGGCGGAGCGGCCAATGATGAGGAGCTTATGGAGTACCTGAGTCAGCAGTTTTCCGGTGGGCGCGTCGATATGCCTGTGCCGGTCGGCTCTGACGAGCAGGGCACCGACAACGCCATCACCGCGCTCAATTCCAAGCGAGGCTACGAAGCCATAACCGGCCGGAGCTACCACTGCTCCGAGGAGCTGATGACCATGGTGGTGACCACCTGGTCCAGCAGCGGCATCGAGAGCGTGTCCACGGTCAACCTCAACTGGCTGGGCTACACTCCCTACAATCGCCCGGAGGGCCTCAACCGATACGCCGCTCTGGCGGCCATCTACCTGCCTCTGGACGGAATGAACAGCGACGGTCTGGTGGCGGCGGCTCTTGAGGTGCCCGGAGAGGCCGGAATGGCGGAGGACACCGAGCGCAGGGATCTTACCGCTACCTGCGCCGTGCGTCTGCTCCTTGACTGGGCGGAAGATGTGGACACGGCGCTGGAGCTGCTGAGCAATTACGATGTTTTCCCCTCCTGCGGGAAGAATTATAACCTGTTTATCAGCGACAGCACCGGCCGATCGGTGCTGGTCGCGTGGGCAAAGGGGCAAATGGTCGTGGTCGAAAGCGTCTGCGGAGCCAACACCAGTCCCGGCACGCCGGGCAGGGAAGAAGCTCTCGGCGACGAGGATTCAGCCCGCCGGGTGGATTCCTTGTCCGCCGCCTTTTCCAAGTATGACGGCTACATGACCAAGAGCCAGATAACCAACGCCATTCAGCACGTCACGCCCGACGGCGACGGCTGGATGGTGGTATACGACGCGGGCACTCTTTCCGCGGAGTTCTTCTTTGACGGAGACTTTGAAAGACAGTTTGCCGTGTGCATGAAGGGCTGAGTCCGGCCTGCGGCCGGAGAGACAACCTCACTACGAAACGAGGCATATCACAATGATCTATGAATATATCGGCGTAAAGGAAATAAACGGCTCCCTCATCGTCCTTGACAATGTCGAAGCGCCATCCTACGAGGAGGTCGTGGAGATCCGGCTGGAGGGCGGCGGAGTGCGCCACGGGCGTATTGTTGCCATTGAGGGCAGCCGCGCCGTCATTCAGGTGTTTGAAGGCACCTCCGGCATCTCTCTGGTCAATACCCGCACCCGCCTGCTGGGCAAGCCCATGGAGCTTCCCCTGTCCGGCGAGCTGCTGGGCCGAGTGTTCAGCGGCGCGGGCGCGCCCATAGACGGCCTCGGAGGAGTATACGCCGAGAAAACCGGCAATATCAACGGCACGCCCATCAATCCCGTGTCCCGGATATATCCCCGGAACTACATCTGCACCGGCGTTTCCTCCATCGACACCCTCATAACCCTCATCCGCGGCCAGAAGCTGCCCATTTTTAGCGGCTCGGGCATGAAGCACAACGAGCTGGCGGTGCAGATAGTCAATCAGGCACAGCTTTCCGGAGACGACGCGGACAACTTCGCGGTGGTCTTCGCGGCCATGGGCGTCAAGCAGGATGTGGCCGATTATTTCCGCCGCTCCTTTGAGCAGTCCGGCGTGCTTTCCAAGGTCGTAATGTTCCTGAATCTGGCCAACGACCCCATCATCGAGCGAATCCTCACTCCCAGATGCGCCCTCACCGCGGCGGAATATCTGGCCTTTGAGAAGAATATGCACATTCTGGTCATCATGACCGACATGACCTCCTACGCCGAGGCCTGCCGTGAGTTCTCCTCCTCCAAGGGAGAGATTCCGGCTCGAAAGGGCTACCCGGGCTATCTCTATTCCGACTTTGCCTCCCTCTACGAGCGGGCGGGTATGGTCAAGGGCAGTACCGGCTCGGTCACCCAGATCCCCATTCTCACCATGCCCAACGACGACATCACCCATCCCGTTCCCGACCTGACCGGCTATATCACCGAGGGCCAGATCGTGCTGGATCGCGCTCTGGACAACTCCGGCCTCTATCCGCCGGTGTCGGTGCTTCCGTCCCTCTCCCGTCTGATGAAGGACGGCATCGGCGAGGGCTACACCCGTTCCGACCACGCCTCTCTGTCCAACCAGCTCTTTGCCAGCTACGCCAAGGTGCAGGACGCCCGCTCCCTTGCTTCGGTCATAGGCGAGGAGGAGCTGTCCGACGCCGACAAGCGGCTGCTGGGCTTCGGCCGTGCCTTTGAGCAGGAATTTCTCGCTCAGGGTCAGAGCGAGGCCCGCACCATCGAGCAGAGCCTGAATCTGGGCTGGAAGCTGCTGTCCACGCTGCCCAGAGAGGAGCTTGACCGGGTGGACGGCGAAACCCTCGACAAATATTATTCTCCCGCTCAGTAAAAAGCGGGAGCCTATCCGAAGGAGAGGTGAACAGCCATGGCCGTGGTACCGACCAAGGGCAACCTTATTTCCGCGAAAAAGTCTCTGGATCTTTCCCGGGTCGGCTATGAGCTGCTCGACCGCAAGCGCAACATACTCATCCGGGAAATGATGTCCTATATCGACGCCGCCTCCCAGATGCAGAGTCAGGTGGACGAGACCTACGCCGCTGCCTACGCCGCGCTGATGAGAGCCAACACAGCCATGGGCAACTGCGCCGATGTGGCCTCCACTCTGCCGGTGGACGACAGTCTGGCCATCAGCTTCCGCTCGGTCATGGGCGTGGAGCTGCCCACGGTGACGCTGGGAGAAGGCCCCGGGGCGAGAATGCCCTTCGGCCTCTATTCCTCCAGCTCCATGCTGGACGAGGCCTATCTGAAATTCATGGAGGTAAAGCGGCTGACCGTCCGGCTGTCTGAGGTGGAAAACTGTGTTTACCGGCTGGCCGACGCCATAAAGAAGACCCAGAAACGGGCAAACGCCCTGAAGAACATACTCATCCCGAAATTTGAGGAGGAGGTGCGTTTCATCACCGACGCCCTCGACGAGAAGGAGCGGGAGGAATTTGCCCGGCTCAAGGTGATAAAGAACATGAGCGGCAGCTGAATGTTGTATTCATGCAATTTCGCTCGGATTCACAAAATAACATTTGGATTCCTCTGAATTCACTGAGAAAAGCAGACAAGCCCCGGCGCTTATGCGCCGGGGCTTGATTTGAATATACGGCAAAAGAGAAAGGGTGCCGTCTGAGAATACCCAGCAGCACCCATAAGTCAAATGTCGCGCGAAATCAAAAAAGGCAAAGGGCAATTTCGCGGCGGCACTCCACAAACTGATTCACCGAACCGTGACAGAGCGGGAAGGTTGAGAAGAAAACCAACGAAAATATTATATCACCACAGAAAAAGAATTAAAACACGCTTGTAATTATACGCCTGTTTGTGTAATAATTAACTCAACTAACATTTTGGAGTTAAATATGGATTTTTCGGTTGCGGTCAACTTGACTGCCTGCACATCAGACATAGTGCTTTTCTCATGGTTCGCCTCCACCCTGCTCAAAGTCAAGCGCCCGCTGCTGACCTACAGCATGGGTGTGCTGTTTCTGGCGGTGATACCGGTGTTTCTCGGGATGTTCCTGACCAAAGCTGTTCTTTTTCCCTTCGCAATAATTGGCTTCTGGCTGCATCTGTGGTTCGGCTACGAGGGCAGGCTCAAGGAAAAGATACTGGTATACTGCCTTGGCTACATCACGATAAATGTGACGCAGATGCTTTGCGGAAGCGCTTTCGGCGTCATTGGCGTGCATCCCACGGACCACATCATCGAGTTCTGGGTCGTGTGTACTCTGTTCGAGTTTGCCATGCTGTTTCTGGTGTCCAAGACATGGAGATCCATCAGACTGGTGATAAGCAGTGTGCGGTTCATGACCTTTTTCCTCCTGCCAATAAGCCAGCTGATGATGACGGTGGTTTTCGTTTACCATTTTGCCAAAAGAGACGGCTCCCAGATATTTGACCTGATGAACGATGGCAAGGTGGCGCTGATTTTCGGCGGCGTGTTTCTGCTCTGCCTCATTGCCGACGGAGTATTCCTTGAGGGCATGGCCAGACTGGCCGGTGACATCCGGGAAAAGGAACGCCTGCAGACGCTGGAAATGGAAAGCGAGCTGACCTACGAATACATCAAGAGCATGGAGAGCGACATCAGCGAGATGAGCCGCTATCGCCATGACTTTCAGAATATGCTTGCCACGGTGCGCATGGCCATCAGCGACGGCAGCAGCAGGAGCAACGAGGATGCTCTGGAGCTGGTCGGCCAGATGACCGACAACATCGGCAGAGTGACCGGCAAGCGGTACTGCGAATGCAACATAGTCAACTGCATCCTTGCCCTTGAGGAAAAGAAGATGACCGAAGAGGGCATTGCCTGCGAGCTGCGGGCGGAGGTGCCCGAGCGTCTGGGAGTGAACGAGCTTGATCTCTGCCGGGTGCTGACCAACCTCTTCGACAACGCCCGGCAGCACTGCGCCGGAGTGGAGGGGCAGGGGGAACGGTATGTCTCCTCCAATATGCGCGTGTGCGAGGGATATCTGTACATAGTCGTGCGCAACTCCTGTGGAGAGGAGCCCCTGACCTTCGAGACCGACAAGAAGGACAAGCGGCTTCACGGCCTCGGGCTGAAGATCATCCGCCAGATAGCCGAGAGAAGCGGCGGCGAGCTGCTAATAAAGCAGGAGGACGGAGCCGTCACGGTGACGGTGACCATGGAGTGGAAGGAACAGATATAATACGGAGGTGCGGAGAATGAGGATCGCGGTGTGCGACGATGACAGAAAGATCCTTGAGGCCTTCAGCGAAATGCTGGCCGGCCCGGAGTTTTCCAAAAACGTGGAGCTGGCCTGCTTCCCGGGAGAGAATGAGCTGCTGGAGAGCTGCGGCGAGGAGGGCTTTGACCTGCTCTTCTGCGACATAATGCTGGGCAGCTCGGACGGCATATCCGCCGCGGCCAGGGCGATATCCCTGCGGCCGGAGATGAAGGTGGTGTATGTTACATCCCATATGTCAGAGTATGCCGAGGAGATTTTTCTTGGCGTGCAGCCCTACGGCTACATCGGCAAGCCCATCAGCCCGTCAAAGGTGGCCTTTTACATCAGGCGTCTTGAGGAGGATATGGAGCGCTCCCGGCGCCGTCTGACCTTTTCGATACAGGGCGTGGAGTATGAGCTGGCCCTTTCCGACATCAGATATCTTGAATCGGAGAAGCGGCAGGTGCACATTCACTGCGCCGGCCAGACGATCAGCGTCTACGGAAAGCTGAACAGCCTGCAGGCTCAGCTGGACGAGCGCTTTGTGCGCTGCCACCAGAGCTTCGCCGTCAATCTCGACTGGGTGACCAAAATGGAAAACGGCCATCTGATCCTGCGCCGACTGCCGGAAGAAAAGGAGAACCCGCGCGTGAACATCAGCCGCACCCATGTGCAGGAGACCCGCAAGAGATATTTTGAATACAAGGGTCGGGCGGTGCTTTAGCCTGACGTAAATTATCCAAGAAAAATATTCCATTTACGCTCCGGATATGTTATAGTATAGTCAGTTGATTGAGCGGGCATGAGCGGTGCCCGGCGAGGGAGGAATACTCTTGAAAAAGACCAGCAACGCTGTCTTCTCAGCGGCAAAGGTCATTTCGGCCTGCGCGGCGGTGGCCGCGGCCGCGTCCATAGCGGCTGTCGCCCTTGGATTTTGCGTAAACACAACGGTTTTATACATAGTGACAGGCATTCTGGCCGCCGCGGTAGTGGTGTGCGTGTGCTCCCTGCTGGGACTGGTGAAAAAGCTCATCCGCCAGCAGGAAACCGAACGCGAGGCGGTCTGCCAGCGCATAAGAGGAGCCGCCGCCGGCGATATGGAAGCCGCGGTGGAGGACGCCTACGACTATGAGCCGGTGGACGAACAGACCCGCGCGGCTCTCGAGGCGGTGGTGTCCGAGCTGAACACCCAGAAAAACCAGACCGACGACCTTGGCTCCCGGCTGGCCGGTACCTCCGAGGATCGCGACGAATACCAGTTCCGCATGATCGGCGCCCAGATGTTCCCGGGAATGATCGAGCGTGCCATCCGCAAGATCGGTCGTGTTGCCGAGCAGCGCAGGATCAACGACATCGCCGCCTTCTCCCGCAACCTCTGCGACCTGATCGAAAGCTCTCTGCAGGCCTCCAAAAAGCCCACCTCTCTGGCCTCCGAGCTGGGGCTGATCCGCAAATATCTCGACCTTGACGACGCCATAACCGGCCGCCGCACCGAATACCGTATGTCGGTCATGTGCAGCATCGTGGGCTACAAGCTGGTGCCCCATCTGGTTCTGCCGGTGGTGGAGAACCTGCTGGAGCACTCCGAGCGCAGCAAGGATTCCCATTATGAGCTGGCCATCGAGATCAACGCCGATCCGGAGAATGTTACGGTGCTTATCCGCGACAATGGCCGGGGCATTGATGTGGATACCCTCGAGCGCATCGAAAAGCATCTGGAGACCGGCACAGTGGACCCCGAGGGCGATCCGCTGTCCCTGCCCAACATAAACCGCCGAATAGCCCTTTGCTACGGCGAGCAGTACGGACTCAAGGTGTCCAGCTCCAAGATGGGCACCAGCGTGAAGATCATTCTCCCGCCCAAGCCCGATCCCTTCTATGAAGAATAATGCAGCGCAAAGCGCCGTTCCGATGCACCCCATCGGAACGGCGCTTTTTCTTGTGCTATCCCTCCCCTTCCCGGCATATCAATTGGCTGTAAACATACAGGGAGGTAAACACAGCCATGAAGAAAATCATTATTGCCGCGCTGCTTTGCGCCTCGCTGGCCGTGCCGTCCACGGCGCAGGCCGGATACTGGCAGGAAACGGAAGACACCGAGGCCGTCACAGCCTCGGCGGGAGAAAGCGTCTCCCTTGAGCTGGACTGCAAATCGGCCATTCTGATGGAGCCGCTCACCGGAAAGGTTCTCTACGAGCACAACGCCGACCAGCGCCTGCCCGAGGCGTCCATAACCAAGGTGATGACCGTTCTGCTGGTGTTCGAGGCGCTGGATTCCGGAAGGATCGGCTGGGACGATGTGGTCACCTGCAGCGCCCACGCCGCCTCCATGGGCGGCTCTCAGGTGTGGCTGGAGGAAGGGGAGCAGATGAGCGTCCACGACCTGCTAAAGGCCACCATGGTCAGCTCGGCCAACGACGCCTCGGTGGCCCTCGCCGAGCATATTGCCGGCAGCCACGAGAGCTTTGTGGCCCTTATGAACCAGCGGGCGGTGGAGCTGGGGCTGGAAAGCACCGCCTACAAGAACTGCACCGGCCTTGACGCCGAGGGCCACCTGACCACCGCCCGGGATATCGCCGTCGTTTCCGCGGAGCTGATGCGCCATCAGGAGGTCTTTGAATTTTCTACCATATGGATGGATTCCCTGCGCGGCGGAGAGCTGCAGATGACCAACACCAACAAGCTCATCCGCACCTACGACGGCATCACCGGCCTGAAAACCGGCACCACATCTCAGGCCGGCTGCTGCGTGGCGGCCACCGCCGAGCGGGAGGGAATGCCTCTCATCGCCGTGATAATGGGCGCTCCGAACAGCAAGACACGCTTCAGCGCCGCGGCCAAGCTGCTGGATTACGGCTTTGCCGGCTATTCCCTGCTGGATCTGAGCACCATCAGCGTGGAAACGCCCTCTGTAGCGGTGCTCAAGGGCATGGACAAGGAGATTCCCACGGAGGTTTCCCTCTCCGGATGGGTGCTGGTGCCCAAGGGACGGGGAGGAGATGTTATGGTGGAGGTGGCGGTCTCGCCGGACGTGGCCGCGCCAGTGGAGATCGGCCAGACCGTGGGGCAGGTCACCCTGACCCTCGACGGCGCCGCCGTGGGCGAATACGGAATCGTAACCTCCGGCCACACCGATAAAATAACCTTCGGAGGGGTATTCGGACTTTTCTGGCAGGCTCTCGTGGGATAAATGAATTTAAAAAGCACTAATGCGCCCTCTCGCAAGGACGCATTAGTACTTTGTGGATGGGGAACGATATAAAAGGTGTAAGCAAAATTTAGTGGAGCCTCGGGTTTTTTCTTCCCCTCTCAGCTCGGCTATATTGTAGCACGAAAATCGACAAATGTCAACACCGAATTGCGAAAATCACACAGAAGAGGCATACATTTTTGCAATTCTGTCACGATTTGTCATGGTCGATGCAGAATAGAGACTGGATCAGCGGCGGATACCATAGGCGCGGATGACCCGGGGAGCCGGCTCGGAGGGTGCGTCCAGCTTTATGAAGCGGTTGACGGCGGCCTGCAGATCGCTGACCTTGCGCTCGCTGATGGCGTCGCTGAGCCGTATGACCTTGATGTCGTCGTGCTGCTCGATGATGACCGGAGCCTCGAACTCTTCGGTAAGCTCATCCTCAACAGCGACCGGAAGCTCCGGCTCGGATTCCTCCGCGGGAGCAGAGGCGGCGGTGCGCTCGCGGCGCAGAGCGGCCAGCAGACCGGCCAGCATACGGCTGTTGTGGGGATATCTGCTCTTGCGGGCGGTGGATCGGACAGCGTCGTCGGCGGTTTCATCGGAAACAGGTACGACTTCGGCCTCAGCGGAAGGCTCGGGCTGAACCGCCGCTTCGGAAATTGCTCTGGCGGTAAGCTTGATGGGGGAGGCCGCTTCCTGATTGGAGCTGCGGGCATAACGGCCGAAGTGTCTGCGGGGAGCGGCGGTTTCCTCGGCGCTGTCGCCCACGGCTTCGGAGGAGACGGCGGAGAGGGCTATGTCACGCACATACTGCTCGAAATCCACATCCTCCTGAACGGAGCCGCGCAGATGGCTGCCCAGAGGAGAGCGGCTCAGTCTGGGACGGCGGCTTTCCTCGGAGGCGGGAGCGTGTATGGGCTCGGTGATGACTCGCTTCATCATGGGAGTGACGCGCACGGCGGGCTGCTGCTTGCGCACCACTATCTGAACGGTGCTCTTGCCCACAGCTGCCGGAACGGCGTTGGGCATAAACTCGGGCTTTTCTCCGGATACCTCCGGAGCAGTCTCCTCGGCGACGACCTCTTCGGCGGCCGGGACTTCTTCGGCTTCCTCGGCGGCAGCGACCGGCTCGGCCTGCTCTTCAGCCTGAACAGTCTCCTCAATGGCGGAGGCTTCGGCCTCGGCGGCGATCTTCTCAATGCCGGCGGCGATGGCGCTGGGAGAAAGATCCTCCACGGGCAGAGTGATGACCGGCAGCTCCTCGGGAGCATCCTCGGGCTGAACGATCATGTCGGCCTTGGTGCGCACCTCGGGCTCGATCTTTCGCTCCGGACGAGGCTCGCGCTCGTTGCGCTCAAGCTCCTGCTGGATGATGCGCAGCTCGGCCTTGCTGTCGGGCAGCGGCATGATAGGCGAAAGGGAAGGCTTGGCGGCGACGGTGTTTTCGCCGGGTCTGGTGTGGTTGATTATAATATCCACCTGCCGGTCAGCGCACTGATTCAGCAGGGCAATGGCGTCGTCAAAATCACGGTCGTGGACGGTCTTGGCCGCCTCGACCTTCTGCAGAGGCTCGTAGGAAAGCTCGTCCGGCTTGGGCTGAATGTAGCCGGGATTGTTGGGGTACCGGGCGGGAGCGTTGACCTGCTCGGGCTTTACACCGCCGCGGTTTATGATCTTTTCAAGGGAGATATACTCGGCGGCAATGACATCCTCGTTCACATCGTCAAAGGTAGGCTCGCGCAGCTCGATCTTGACCTCCGGCCACGGGCCGCGGCAGCGCTCGAGATAGTCGGCGCTGTAGGCGTGGAGCCAGAAGGAGGAGTCGTTTCCGGGATGATACTCTATCTGCTCGGGAGCGGTCAGGGCGAACATACGGCTGCTGGGACGGGCGTCGTCCAGCAGAACCACGGCGCGCAGCAGAGAACTGCGGCAGACGGCCAGCGCCTCGGGAGAACCGGAATTGATAAGCTCCAGCATATTGTGGGACATGAACATGACCACGCAGCTGCTGGTGGTGACATGGCGCACCGAAACAAAGTCCGAAGCGTTCTCAGCCAGAGCGGCCGACCACAGCCGGAAGCCTTCGTTATACATACGCCCCAGTATCGGCAGAACGAGCATCTCGTCCTCCGGACTGAAACAAGCATATAAATAGGGCAGAGCGCCCTCATATAGAGGAATGTTTCTGTTGAGCATAGTGTAACCGCCGTTCCGGGGAACGGCAACCTCCTTTGCGCGGGTCTGCGGTCGTAGACAGCCGCCTTTCGACCGATACCATTTTAGCATATAACCATTGTCAAGTCTTTACCATTTTGTGAACAATTCCCTAAAAGAAATTAATAAGAAATGAAAAATGCGCGCCCCCGAAAAGGAGCGCGCTTGGCGTCAGTGGTTGTTGTTATTGCCGTTGTGATGGTTTCCGCCGCCGTGGTTTCCGTTGTGGTTGGGACGCTTTCCCTGACCTCCGTTGTTCTTGGGGCGGTGGGGATTATTATTGCCGCCGTTGTTCTGCTTGGCGCTGTTGATACGGGCCATGATATCGATGACATCGTCGCCGTCATCATCGTCGCTGTCGTCGTCATCGTCGCCGATGGGACCCATGGGCATGGGAGGGCCGGCGGGAGCGGGCTTGGAAACGGCGGGCTTGCTCTCCTTTTCGGGAGCGGCCTCGGTCTTGACCTCATCCTTCTCCTTCTCGCTGTCCTCGTCGACATCGTCGGCAATGATCTGAACAACGGGATGCTTCTGAACTTCCTTTTCCTTCTTGGGAGCGTGGCCGTTGTCATTCTGCTTGTTCTTCTTGCTTCCGGACTTCTTTTCCTGATTCTTGGTGCGGAAGGGATTGATGTGGCTGCCTTCCTTAATAGCCTCCATCATCTTCTCGTCAAGCAGCTGGCGGTTGAACAGGAAGCGGGTCACGTTGGACATGATGGGGCGGGTCTTGGTCACCTCAACGCCGTCCTCATAATCGTGGTAGGTCTCCTCGCCGGTCTGCTCAAGGGAGGTCACGGCGATAAAGGCGCCGTTCAGCAGGCCCTCGGAGCGTATGTAATCCAGCTCGTTGAGGGAGATGCCGAGGTAATCCGCGGCGTCATACTCGGTGAGGAATGAGAGGGTGGGCTGCTGGAGAGTCTGGGGAGAGCTTTCCTTGAGCGCGGCAGCGGCGCCGCTGATCGAACCGGAAAGCAGCAGGGCGGCAACGACTATGCACAGCCCGAGAATGATCATACCTATAATAAATGCCGTTGTTGACACAACACATCAGCCTTTCTGCCGCCGATTTACAGCGACCTGGAATTTAGTACGCGCTTCTTCGCCTCAAAACGCGGAAAAAGACTATACGCATACAAAATATTATTTTACCGGAATCGGGGGATTTGTCAAGCATTTTTTGGCTTTCCATGGCACCCAGCGGGCAAAGCACCGGAGGCTGAAGCAGAGGGTCGGAACTCCGGCTCAGAGACCGACGCGCAATGAATCCATATATATAATAGGTATATAAGGGCTATCGGCAAATTAAATAAAGGAATTTGCTGGAAAATGGTAAATATGATTTGACAACAGGGAAAATATGTGATAAAATCCAACTACTAATACAAATAGTAGTCAATCGTTCCCTTCCGGCCGCGCCTTTTCCGGGCCGCGAGCCGCGCTGTTGGCCATTTCGCATTGTTTACGGCCAAATAAAGGAGCGGTTTACGCTAAAATTGTAAAAAAATATTATATTTACCATATATCTCTTGACATTGGGGTAGGGCGTAGATATAATATAGTGCGATGGTTGTGTTGCAGGGTATCCGTGCGCGGATATATGTAAACTCTCTGACCGCGAGGCTCACACACAATGAGCCGGACGGCAAGTGAGTTTATGTAAAACCTGAGCGGCATGGCCGATTCCCCGTCTGCGGATGCAGATACAGTCAAAGGCTAAATCACACAAGTCTACGGATGAGTGTGTTTGCGCGAGCATTTGAACCATCAAAAATCTTTTTGGGAGGTACTAAAAACAAATGGGAACTAATGCTTCTAACAAGAAAGTTGCAAGCAAGATCGTTGCGATCCTCCTTGCAGCACTCATGCTGATCTCGGTCATGCCGATGACAGCATTCGCCGCTGCTCCCGTGGCTGGCGAGAAAGTCACCGTCGACGGCATCAGCCTCGTCACTCCGCCCACCACTTTCGGTGGCGCTGTGGACGGCTACATTGACCTCGCCGGTATGTCCGTCGAAATCACCTATGTCTACGACAAGGATGTCGCTGACTTCGGTGAGAAGGCTCCCCTCAACGACTATGTCATCACCTACACCACTCTCGCTCAGTTCATCGACGCTCTCGATGACTTCGGCGTAAAGTGCAACTACGCTGACTATGTCGACGGCAGCGCTGCCAAGAAGAAGCTGAGCCTCGACAACAACACTCTGTCCCTCCAGTTCACCTACAGCAAGGATGCTACTAAGGTTTGGGACACCGAGCTCTATCCTGTTGTCACTCCCAACCGCTGGGAGTCTGCCAGCAAGATCAACATCTACAGCGACGGCAACTACATCGTTGTCATCAACGACAAGGCTGTTCTCTCCAACAAGGCTGTTGACACCACCCTCATCTCCGGCGCTCTCTCCGAGAACGCTCTGTCCGTTCAGCCCATGACCATCGACAGCGTTGCCGATATCATCAAGAACTGGACCGCTCAGATCAAGGCTCTGAACGAAGGCAAGAAGACTGAGGACGAGATCAAGGGCACTGACCTGATCTGGACTGCTGACTTCGACCTCGCTGATGGCGTTTACTCTGTTGAGCTCAACAACGGCGCTATCGCTCTCTCCAACAAGGAAGTTGACGAGAATGTCATCGCCAAGAACGAGTGGGCTCTGGTTGGCGCTTCCAACGCTGTCGAGCTGATGTATGTCGACGGCAACCTCTATTTCCCCAGAGATGAGGTTCAGACTTCCGTTAACGGCACTGTCATCGACACTGTCACTGTTCCTTACTATGTTGCTCAGGCTGAGGCCGGCTATCTCTATCTGACCAAGGACGCCACCAAGGCTGCCAAGGTTGACTTCTACAAGCTCGGCGGTTACACTGCTGCTTCTGTTGAGAAGATCGAGATCGTCACCGACGCCACCAAGATGGAGTACAACGAGGGCGAAAGCTTCAACGCCGACGGCATGACTGTCAACCTCGTTTACACCGATGGTACTGTTCTCTGCGTTCCCTCTACTCACTTCAAGGCCCTCGGCATCAGTGTTTCTATCAACGGCATCGTCCTCAACAACAAGGGCGAAAACACCAACTACAAGCTGACCGAGACTGAGAATGATCAGTATGTCAAGGCTTATGTTGGCGGTGTCTACGACATGAGCAATAAGGTTCTGAAGGTCAAGACCGGCGAGCAGAACAGCTTTGTTCTCACCGACGGCGAGCTGACCACTGGCCTCTATGCTATCGTTTGGTACGAAGGCGCTGACAAGCTGGTTGCTAACACCACTTACACCGGCACCGCTCTGACCGCTCGCGATATCCCCTTCGTAAGATACAACTATGCTGCTAGCGATTATGTCGCTTCCACCCTCAAGGGCGAGACCGTCACCTTCCGCAACAACGCTCTGGGCACTGACAAGGGCGATGTCTTCGTGAACGGCGACAACACCACCGTCTGGCAGGTTACCGCTGTTGGCGCCAAGTACACCATCAGCGTTCCCGGCACCACCACTTACCTGAACCGCGTTTCTGTCAACAAGTATGACAACTGGGCTCTCGCTGGCAACACTGTTTCCTCCGAGTTCGACGCCAAGGACGACATGATCCTGGTTCTCGGTGAGCTCTGCGCTGATTCCTACTGGGATATCGACGGCACCTATGATGCTGCTATCGAGTCCTTCACCACCGTCAGCACTGCTGATAACTACTATGTCTCTCTCGACGGCAATGCCTTCATCGCTGATGTCAATGGCGATGACCAGGACGACGAGAACTTCTTCTTCTTCAAGACCGAGTCTGCTGTTACCGCTAAGGCCATCAAGATCATCGATCAGGCGTATGCTACCTACAAGACTGGCGAGAAGCTCGACCTGAGCGACCTCGTTGTCATGGTTACCTACAGCAACGGCAAGACTGTCGAAGTTGCTTATGACGACTTCAACACCTATGGCATCACTGTCAACTATGCCAACGGCGCTACCATCACCGGCGCTGACAACGGCAAGAACATCGTTGTCTCCATCGGCGACCTCAACGCCACCGGCGCTGCTCTGAATGTTACCGATTCCAAGGCTGATGTCACCTCTGTCCGTCTGGGCGGCGCTGACAGATATGCTACTGCTGCTCTGATCGCTGAGAGCTATGTCACCGCTCTGGGCGCTGACTACGCTAACGTTGCTGTTCTGACCAGCGGCACCAACTATCCCGATGCTCTGGCCGGCGCTACTCTGGCCAACGCTCTGAAGGCTCCCATCGTTCTGACCAAGGGCGACGCTCTGGTTGACGTTACCAAGACCTTCCTGACCAGCAAGGCTGTCAAGACTGTCTACATCATCGGCGGCACCTCTGCTGTCTCTGCTAATGTCGAGGCTACCCTGAAGACCATGGGCATCGCTGTTGTCAGAGTCGAAGGCACCGACCGTGTCGAGACCTCTCTGGCTGTTGCCAAGGAACTGGCCAAGATCAAGGGCTACAACAACACCATCATCCTCACCAATGGCGCTAACTTCGCTGATGCTCTCTCTGTCAGCTCTGCTGCTGCTCAGAAGGCCATCCCCGTTGTTTATGTCAACAACACCCTGAGCGAGTCCACCAAGGCCTTCATCGCTGAGGCCAAGGCTACCAACGCCATCATCCTGGGCGGCGACGCTGCTGTCTCCGCTGATGTTGAGGCTGCTGTCAAGGCTCTGGGCCTCTCCGTTGAGAGAATCAAGGGCGACGACAGATTCCAGACCAGCGTTGCTATCGCTGAGCGTTTCGCTGATGTCTACACCGGCAAGGCTGTTGCTTTCGCTACCGGTAAGGACTTCCCCGATGCTCTGGCTGGTAGCGTCTACGCTGCCTTCCTCGGCGCTCCTGTTGTTCTCCTCGAGAACGGCGGCGAGAACTCTGTTGCTGGTGCTTACACTGCTGGCCTCGAGCTCACCAACGTCTATGTCTTTGGTGGCGAGGATGCTCTGAACACCGCTTCTGTCAATAACGCTCTCCTGAAGTAAGTTATTGATAAAATCTAAGTTATGAAATCCAGCGTAAGCTGATTGATAACTGATTAAACTCATGTCGCACGGGTTCTAATAGGATCCGTGCGACATCTCAGTTTACGAGATAATTGCAACGGAGCCATGCGCGGCGAAGCGGTAACGCTCCCGTAGCGCATGGCTTTTTCTTATGTGAATCTGGAGGAACATATGAGCGAGATTCTCCTTAATAAAACAGAAAACAAGGCGGAACATCCCCGGATCATCGTCTCCCTGACGACCTACCCCGGGCGCATCGACCGCGTTCATATAGCTATAGAGTCCCTTATCCACCAGACCCGCCCCGCCGATATGATCGTGCTGTGGCTGGCCGAAGAGCAGTTTCCCGGCGGCGAAAGCAGCCTCCCGGAGCGTCTGCTTGCCCTCAGGAAGCAGGGACTGACCATCGAATGGTGCGAGGACATCAAATCCTACAAAAAACTCATCCCGTCCATGCGCAAGTGGCCGGATGATATCATAATCACAGCCGACGACGATATAATCTACCGGGTGGACACCATCGAAAATCTGATGGAGTCCTACGCCCGCCACCCGGACTGCGTCAGCACGGTGCGCGCCCACCTCATGCTCTTTGACGACATGGGTCAGCCGCTGCCCTACAACGACTGGAAGCCGGAGTATTCCTACTTTATCGACACTCCCCACATGGCCCTCTTCCCCACCACCGGTGCCGGAACGCTCTTCCCGCCGGGAATAATGCCGGAGGAGTTCTTCAACGAGCAGGCCTACATGGAGCTTTGCCCCAAGGCTGACGACATCTGGACAAAGTGTATGCTGACGCTGGCCGGCGTTCCGGTCGTCCTCGCCGCGGAGAACACCAAGCTCATGTGCGTCGACGGCACCCAGACCGAGACCCTCTACGCTCACAACCTCACCGGCAACGACGCTCAGCTGGCGGCGGTGCTGGAAGTGTACGACAACGTCGGCGGCGAGGAGCATCCCGAGGAAACCTTGCTTGGCCGCATGAATGACCTGCCCAACCACACGGCCGAGGATGCCCACTGCCAGAAATACCGCAAGAACAAGAGCTTTGTCAACGAGCAGCTGGGTGTCAGCGTGTCGGTAATCATAACCACCCGCAACAGCGAAAAGACAATAAAAAGATGTCTGGCCAGCGCCGCGGGACAGACCATAAAGGATATTGAAATAATCTGCGTTGATATGGCCTCGGAGGACAGCACCGTCAAAATCCTCGAGAGCTTTGCCAACAGCGACAGCCGGGTCAGAGTGTTCAGAACGGACAGCGCCTGCCCCGGGGAGGCTCGCCGTCTGGCGGTTATCGACTGCCGGGGCGAATACTGCCTATTCCCCAGCGCCGAGGGCGTTCTCGCTCCCGATGCCTGCGAGCAGCTCTACACCCGGGCAAAGGAGGGCGACACCGACATCCTCGCCTTCACAAGCGAAGTGCTTCCCGTTGGCTCCGGCCAGCCCAGAGAGCGATTCACCGGCCACCCGGGGCGGCTGAGGAACACAAAGATCCTCCCCAAGCTGATGGAATACGGCCTGCCGTGGAGAGACCTCCACTCCTGCATCTTCGGCGCCCGACTGTGCCGGAAGGTGTATTATCAGGTCATGTTCACCGGCGCGGCGGACAGTATGTACGACTTCTTCCTGCTGGTCAGGAACGCGGAAGTATACGTAGGGGAGAGCACTCCCGTTTACTATGCCGAGCCGGAAATAAAGCCAGATTACACCGCCGCCTGCGCCTCGATGGAGGGAATAAAGGAATATATATCCTTCGCCGGGGCGGAGGAACAGCTAATCCCGGCGGTGACCGCGATGCGCCGCGACTGCGTGGAAAGCAGTGTGTCCGATTGGTGCTCCCTGCCGGAGAGAGATAAAAGAGAATACATGGGCTATCTGGCCGAGGTCTGGGAAAAGGACGAGCTGGCCGCTGCCATCTGGAAGGCCTGCGACCGCCGCGGAGATATCGTCCTGCGCTGGCTCGCCGAACAGCCGATTCTGTCGCCCGCCCGCAGCAAGGCGGAGACCGTGGGAGTGGCAGTGCTGGACGCCCACAGCGCCGACCAGCTTTTCACCATGACCGAGGTGCTCGACTGCGTCGCGCCTCACCGGAAAACGGTGCTCGTTGGCGTGAGCAAGAACGCCGCCTCGGCGGTGGTTTCCTCGGCCAGGGCTCTGTGCGCCGGCGAGGAGCTGAGCGGCCAGTGTGACCCTTATGACTTTGCCCGCCAGCTGGGAGAGGTCATAGAAGAACAGGCCCTTGACGCGATCATTCTGCCGGCCGACAGCCCCAGATTCCTTCCGGCGGCGCTTATTTCCCGGATGAAGGGAACGGCGGTCGTCGCGCTGCTAACCGAACAGCTCTGCAAGGCCATGAGCGACGGTTCAAGGCCCTCCGGCGGAATATCCGCCCTGAGCTTTGCCAGTATGATAATAACCGATTCCCTTGCCCAGCAGGAGCTGCTCAGCAGGCTGGGCTTCGCCGCCCGGTGTATCCCGATGCCTGCCATAAGAATGATGGGCGGACGGAGCGGAGGCCGGGTGTCGGCCAACGCCGTCGTGTGGACGGGCAGCCGAAGGGAGCTTGCCGAGGCGGAAAGGATATTCTCGGAAGTAAGAAAGTCGCTGCCTGAGGCCCGTATGCTTGCCTATCTTGACAACGAGCAGAATATTGATGAAACAGCCTCGGAGCCGGCAGAGGGCATAACACTGCGCCGACTGCGCCCGGATTACGGAATCTTCGCCGACGCCGCGCTGCATCTGATGACCAGAGCCACCGGAACGGTGCCCGCCTCGCTGAGAGCCGCCGCCACCATGGGCGTGCCTACGGTCATGTACTCCCTTCCCGGAGAGATGAGCGAGAGAGCCGGAGCGGTGGTCGTTGAGCGGTATGATTATGCCGGAGCGGCGGAGCGGATAGCCGGGCTGCTGGCGGATAAATCCGCCCGGGAGAGGCTTTCGGCTCAGGCCAAAGCCAAGGCCGGAGAGCATACCCGTGAGGAGGTCGCCACCCAGTGGAGCAGCGTCCTCGAGAGCCTTTCCACGAACTCATCCTGGAAAGCTGCCGCCGAGGATGCCTCTCTCGAGGCCATCCTGACCGTATACGAGGACGGAGCCTACAGCAACGCCATGGTGCTGGAGAACTACCAGCGCCGCTGCGAGCGCTACGAGGAGATGCTCGCTGAGGCAGAGGCTCGCCGGATAAAGGAAACCGAAGCTCTGCAGGAAAAGCTGGATAACACAAAGGATCAGCTCCGGGAAAAGAACCACGAAAACGCCCGTCTGGCCGGCCAGCTGAACGACCTGCGCGGCTCCACGCTGTACAAGGTGGGCTCCGCGCTGACGGCCATCCCGCGCCGGGTCAAAAAGCTGATATCCGGCGAAAAATAAACCACCCGAACAACGCCGGGGAGATATGATATCTCACCCACAAGGAGGAAAAAATATGCTTGGAATTATTGGAGCAATGGACATAGAGGTCAGCAAGCTGGTGGAGACCATGGAAACCGCCGAGACCGCCCGGATGGCTGGTATCACCTTCCACAAGGGCAAGCTCAGCGGCTGCGATGTGGTCGTGGCTCGCAGCGGTGTGGGCAAGGTCTGTGCCGCTGTCTGCGCCCAGCTTATGATAAGCCAGTTCGGCGCCGATGCCATCGTGAACACCGGTGTCGCCGGCGGCATTATGAGCGACCTGCGCCAGTGCGATCTGGTGGTGGCCGACGCCTTCATCCAGCACGATATCGACACCACCGCTCTGGGCGATCCCATGGGCTATGTCTCCGAGCTGGGTGTGGTGGAGATGGTGTGCTCCCGCCGTCTGTCCAATGTTCTGTGTGATATTTCCTCTCAGGCCCGCCGGGGCCAGATAGCCACCGGTGACCAGTTCATCGCCGACCACGACAAGGCTGTGCGCATCGCTCAGGAATTCGGCGCGGCTGCCTGCGACATGGAGGGCGGCGCCATCGCTCAGGTGTGCATGATGAACAAGGTGAAGTTTGCCGCGGTGCGCTGCATTTCCGACAATGCCGACGGCAGCGCCGGTATGGATTACAGCTCCTTTGCACCCAAGGCGGCGGAGTGCTGCGCCAACCTCATAATTGAATTTGCCGGGAGAATGGCGGAATGAATGTACTGTGTGTGGGCGATGTCATAGGTACCGTGGGCAGTGATTTCCTGCGCCGGCACCTTCCCAGCCTCAAGCGGCTCAAGAAAATCGACGCGGTGATAGTCAACGGGGAAAACTCCGCTGACTCAAACGGCATCACGCCCAACTCCGCCGACGGAATATTCACCGCCGGAGCCGACTGCATCACCACCGGCAACCACAGCTTCCAGCGCCGGGAAAGCTACGAGATGTACGAGGGAGACCTGCCAGTCATCCGTCCGGCCAACTTTCCCGCCGGAGCGCCGGGCAGAGGCTCCCAGATCGTGGACTTCGGGCGGCTGAGACTGCGGGTCATAAACATCATGGGCAATGTGGAGATGAAAACCCACCTGCGCTGTCCCTTTGAAACCATGGACAGTCTGCTGGAACAGGACAAGTGCCGGCTGACCATAGTTGACTTCCACGCCGAGGCCACCGGGGAGAAGCGGGCGCTGGCCGAGTATCTCGACGGCCGTGTGTCGGCGATTTTCGGCACCCACACCCATGTGCAGACCGCCGACGAGCAGATCCTGCCCAAGGGCACCGGCTTCATCACCGACGTGGGCATGACCGGCCCCGTCAACTCCTGCCTCGGGGTAAAGCCCGAGCTGGCGGTCTCCTTTATGAAGACCCAGATGCCCACCCGCCTTGAATACGCCGACGGCCCCTGTATGCTCAACGCCGTGCTCTTTGAGCTGGACGAGCAGACGGGCAAAACAGTGTCAGTGGAAAGAATAAATATCAGATAAGCGGTTAAATTCATATATATTTGACATTATCCATACGATCCTGTGTTAAAATAGTAAGTGCCCCACCGGGCAAGAACACCACCGCGCATACGGAGAGATGCAGATGAAAACCAACTTCAGAAGAATGATAACCTCAGCCGCCGCTGTGATAATGGCTGTGTGCACCGCTCTGTCGGCGGCAGGCTGCAAAGGTGACGAGCAGACCTATCAGGAGCGCGAGCAGCTCATCGAGGAGCTTTACGGCGCCGTTGAGCTGTCCGGCACCGAGGACAGCACCGGCGGCAGCGCTACAACCAGTAATTTCACGCTTGCTTATTCCAAAGAGGACGCAACGAATCCATATATGTGCAAGTCCACCCTCAACGCCACCATGACCGAGCTGGTCTACGACCAGCTCATCACCGTCAACTCGGAGTTTGAGGCGGAAATGGTCATCGCCTACAGCGTGGAGTACACCGGCAACCGCTCCATAACGGTGATCCTCCGGGATGGCGTCGTGTTTTCCGACGGCACCGAGCTCACCGCCAAGGACATAATATACTCCTTCAACGCCGCCACCAAGGACGGCTCCCGCTACAAGAAGTCACTGTCCAACTTCCTCAAGTGCAGCGGCTCGGGCAACAGAGTGTACTTCCACCTCGACAAGCCCGACCCCAGAGCCTATATGCTGCTGGATTTCCCCATCATCAAGGCTGAGTCGGACGCCAACGGCGCCGCGCCCATCGGCAGCGGACGGTATGTGTATTACAGCGACATCCTTACCGGCACCTATCTGCTGCGCAATGAAAAGTGGTACAAGAGCAACAACTCCAACATGGAGCGCATCTCCCTGACCTCCATGCCCACAGTGGAAAGCATCGTCCACAGCGTGGAGATCGGCACTATAAGCTACTACTACACCGACCTGCGCTTCATTCCCGACGAGACCCGTCAGGAGGAGCAGAACGGCCAAACCGTCACCATCACCGACGAGGGCTACAATCCCACCCGCATAAACGCTCACTACTCAACGGTGGACATCAACAACCTTGTGTACCTCGGGATAAACACAGCTGATCCCACTCTTGTGCGCACCGACGTGCGCAAGGCCATCTCCCTTGCCCTCGACCGGGAGGACATCATCACCGCCTCCTTTGCCGGCCGTGCCTACGCGGCCACCGGCCCGCTGACCACCTCCTGGCCCAAGGCGGCCGCCGCCCAGAGCGGCTCCACCCTTTCCTCTGTGGGCTCGGCCATTTCGGCGCTGGAGTCGGACGGCTTCATCAACGAGGACGATACCCGCCGCTATCACCGCTACAACGAAAACGGCGATTATCTTGAATACACCCTTCTTGTCAACAACAAAAACGACCATCACCTCTCGGTGGCCGAGCAGATAGCCGGCCAGCTGGAGGAGGCGGGCATCGGCATCACCATCGAGCCGCTGTCCTTCGAGCGGCTCAGCGAGCGCATTGCTCTTGGCCAGTACGACCTTTATCTGGCCGAGTACGCCCTGCTCAACAACATGGACTTCTCCGACCTCTTCACTCCCAACCGGGGCTATTACTACGGCAACACTCCCCAGCAGACCATCGAATCGTGGAACAGCTACCTCAACGGCGTGGCCACCATCGAAACGGTCATCCAGAGCTTCGAGGCGGAGATCCCCTTCATTCCCGTGTGCTACCGGCTGGGCATCGCCTGCCACTCCCGCTCCCTCAAGGCGGCCATGAATGTTTCCGAGAGTGATCCCTTCTGGGGAATGGAAAACTGGGATGTGGCGCTGGCGCAGTAGCACACTGCGGTGATAAATTGGTGAATGTAAGAAAAATAAGAAATTAAATATTGTAATTGATTGCTTTCTATGCTATACTATGTCAGGCAAACATAGGAACATCCTATCAAGAACATCCATAAGGAGTGAGTATATTGGTTATTTCGGGTGCTGTACTGCGCGACGCCATCATTTCCGGAGCCAATGCCATTGAAAACGACAGACATGAGATAGACAAGCTCAATATCTTTCCGGTTCCCGACGGAGACACCGGCATAAACATGAGCATGACCATGTCCGCTGCCCGCACCGAGCTGCTGCAGATGTCCGGTGAAAGCACCGTGTCTGAGGTTGCCGACAAGGCCGCGTCCATGATGCTTCGCGGAGCCAGAGGCAACTCCGGCGTTATCCTTTCCTTGCTGTTCCGCGGCTTCTCCAAGGGCCTGAAGGACGTCACCGAGGCCGGCGGCAAGGAATTTGCCGAGGCTCTCACTCTGGGCGTTGACGCCGCCTACAAGGCAGTCATGAAGCCCACCGAAGGCACCATACTCACCGTGGCTCGTGTTGCCGCCGAGCAGGCCCGCATCGCGGCCGCCGGCAACAACGATCCCGTCTATATCTGGGAAATCATCTGCAAGGCAGCCGAAGAGGCTCTGCAGACCACTCCCGAACTGCTTCCCGTCCTCAAGAGAGCCGGTGTTGTGGACGCCGGCGGTCAGGGCCTTTGCTGCATCTTCCGCGGAATGCAGTCGGTATTCAACGGCAACGGCATCGTCCAGCGGGAGAAGAACGAGGCTCAGGGTCAGGACGAGGATTCCTTCAAGAGCATCGTGGCCGAGTTTGACGAGGTCATCAACTTCACCTACTGCACCGAGTTCATCGTTGAGAAGGCCAACGACACCGATCCCGCCGAGCTGCGCGCCTACCTTGAGACCATCGGCGACTGCGTGGTCGTGGTCGATGACGACGAGATCATAAAGGTTCATGTCCACACCGACACTCCGGGCAACGCCATCACCTGCGCGCTGACCTTCGGCCCCCTCCTCACCACCAAGATCGAGAATATGCGTGAGCAGCACAAGAACGCCGGCAAGGGCGGTCCCGCTCCTGCTCCCGCCGCCGAGCGCGTCGATCCCGTGGAAGGCGCTCTGGGCTTTGTAGCCGTCGCCGCCGGCGAAGGCCTCTGCGCCCTG
>JAZSQO010000026.1:0-5002 GCA_045538015.1 Acutalibacteraceae bacterium
GGGGAAAAAGAGGGCCGCGACTCTTTTTTGCCGCCGGGGCGGCGTTTTTTTTCGGGTCCCTCATCTTTTTTATCGTGTCAGCTTCTCAGTTGGCCTCTCTCATGCCGCCCGAGCCGGAAAGGCCGAGACTGATGGAGATGGCCCTGTCCACCTTATCCATCACGCTGTCGTCAAGGCGTCCCATGCACTCCTTAAGGCGGCGCTTGTCGAGGGTGCGCACCTGCTCCAGAAGCACCACCGAATCCTTGTGCAGGCCGCATTCGGGCGAATTGAGCCTGATATGGGTGGGCAGCCGGGACTTGTCGGTCTGGCTGGTAATGGCCGCGGCGATGACCGTGGGGCTGAACCGGTTGCCCACATCGTTCTGCACGATAAGTACCGGCCTTATGCCTCCCTGCTCGCTTCCCACAACGGGGCTCAGATCCGCGTAGAATATATCTCCCCGTCTTACATTCATTGTTACATCACTCTCCATGTATTGCATCGTTCCTTCTGGGCATCCGGAGCTTTTCGTCCTCTGCCCGGTTATAGCTTTGCCTGCCCGGGAGCAAATAAACACGCCCCGGACATTTTTATCCGTCATTTTTGCCAACGCGAGGCACTGCGGCGCACTCCGGTCTGTATATTATATTCGGTCAATGCGCAAGGGTGCCGCCGATTTTTTCCCGCGGAGAATCAATTGGCGGCAAATGCGCAAAAAAATTTGCAATTCCGCCGCATATTGTGTATACTACTCTTTAATGGTTAAAAAGGAGTGATTTCGTTATGAAGAACATTCTTGATCTGCTGGTCGAAAATCCCCGTCTTAGCAACCGGGACATCGCCGTCATGCTGAACATGGATGAAACAGAGGTTTCCGCCGAGATAGCCCGTCTGGAAAAGGAAGGCATCATCTGCGGCTACCGGGCTATCGTTGACTGGTCCAAGATCAGTGAGCGCGAATCGGTCACGGCTCTCATCGAGCTGAAGGTCACGCCCCGCCGTGACACCGGCTTTGACGAAATCGCCGAAGAAATACTTGCCTTTGACGAGGTTGACAGCGTTCACCTGATGAGCGGCGCCTATGACTTCGCAGTCTATGTAACCGGCCGCACCATTCAGGACATCGCCAGCTTTGTCGCCCGCCGTCTTTCCACTATCGAATCGGTAATGTCCACCGCCACCCACTTTGTGCTCAAGAAGTACAAGGACAGCGGCATTCTGCTGACCGGAACGGAGGAGGACGAAAGGAGGATCGACCTCCTGTGATGGATTATCATTCTCTTCTCAACAAAAGCGCCCTGGGGCTCAAGCCCTCCGGCATCCGCAAGTTTTTTGACATCGCCGCCGAAATGGACGAGGTCATTTCCCTCTCCGTGGGTGAACCCGATTTCAAGACTCCCTGGCATGTGCGCGAGGCGGGCATAGATACCCTCCAGAAGGGCCGCACAAAGTACTCTCCCAACCGCGGCTTCACCGAGCTGCTGGTGGAGATCAGCCGGTATATGGAGCGCCGCTTCAACTGCAGATACGACCCCAAAACAGAGATCCTCGTGACCGTCGGCGGCTCAGAGGCCATCGACCTGTGTTTCCGCGCCCTGCTCAATCCGGGCGATGAGGTGCTTATTCCCGAGCCCTGCTTTGTGTGCTACGAGCCTATGGCCACCATGGTCGGTGGCGTACCGGTGCCCATCGTGACCAAGGTGGAGGATGAGTTCCGCCTGACTCCCGAGCAGCTGCGGGCAGCCATCACCGACCGCACCAAGATCCTGGTGCTCCCCTTCCCCAACAATCCTACCGGCGCCGTCATGCGCCGTGAACATCTGGAGGCCATCGCCGATGTTCTGCGCGGCACCGACATCATGGTACTCTCCGATGAGATTTACTGCGAGCTGACCTACGGCGGCGAGCGCCATGTTTCCATTGCCGAGATAGATGGTATGCGCGAGCGCACCGTGGTGGTCAACGGCTTTTCCAAGTCCTACGCCATGACCGGCTGGCGGCTTGGCTACGCCCTCGGCCCGGCTCCCATCCTTGAGATAATGACCAAGCTGCATCAGTACGCGGTCATGTGCTCCCCCTCCATCGCCCAGTACGCCGCGGTGGAGGCTCTGCGCAACGGCGACGAGGATGTGGCCAAAATGCGCAACGAATACGATATGCGCCGCCGATTCATCGTGGAGGGCTTCCGGGAAATGGGCTTTGACTGCTTCATGCCGGAGGGCGCCTTCTACATCTTCCCCTGCATCAGGCACACCGGCCTTTCCTCTGCCGAATTCTGCGAAAAGCTGCTTCTCTCCAAGCACGTGGCCATCGTTCCCGGCTCCGCGTTCGGCGAGTCCGGCGAGGGCTTTGCCCGGGTATCCTACTCCTATTCGGTCAAGCACATCACCGAAGCGCTCAGCCGCATAAAGGAATTTGTGACCGAGGAGCTGTAAAGCCTTTCCCCTTGCCGTTCTCTTTCAACCGCTACACACGGAGGCGTATGCACCATGGATAATTCCGCACCGCAGGCGACCGGAAGCATAACCCGCGTCACCGACTTTTCCGACCGCAGGGTGTGCGTCACCGCCTGCGACAAATACGATATCGACCGGCTGGACAGCATCATCGAGGAGCAGTGTAAAGCTCTCGGCCTTTCCGACTACATCACCGAGGGCTGCTCGGTGGTCATCAAGCCCAATCTGGTCATCCGGCGCAAGCCCGAGGAGGCCACCACCACCCATCCCGAGGTCGTGGCGGCGGTCATCCGCGCGGTGAAGCGCCGCGGAGCCGGCCGGGTCATTATCGCCGAAAGCTCCGGCGGTCTGTACAACAAGGCCGCCATGACCGCCATCTACCAGACCTGCGGCATAACCGAGGTGTGCGAGCGTGAAGGAGCCGAGCTTAACACCACTGACTTCTCCTCTGTGTCTCTGACCAACCCCGACGCCGTCATCTGCCACCAGTTCGGCGTCATTACTCCCATCGTCAGCGCCGATGTTTTCATCAACATCGCCAAGCTGAAGACCCACTGCATGACCGGCCTTTCCGGCGCTGTGAAAAATCTGTTCGGCACCATGCCCGGACTGAGCAAGCCGGAGATGCACTGCCAGTATCCCGACAAATCGGAATTCCAGCAGATGCTTGTCGATCTGTGCACTCTGGTGCGGCCTCAGCTTTCCTTCATCGACGCCATCGAGTGCATGGAGGGCGACGGCCCTTCGGGCGGCTCGCCCCGGTTCATGGGGGCCATTATCGGCGGACGCAATCCCTTCGCCATGGATATCGTGGCCTGCGCGCTGATAAATATGAATCCCGAAAAGGTGTATATGCTGCGCCACGGTATGGCCAGAGGGCTTTCCCCGGAAAATCTGAGTCAGGTGGAGCTGATAGGCTCCATCGACGAGCTTATCGTAAAGGATTTCCGTCATCCACGCTCCAAGGACACCGATTTTCTCGACTTTCTGCCGAAGTTCCTGCGGCCTCTGGGTCGGAAGTGCGAGGCTTTTCTCGCTCCGAGGCCGGCCATCGACCGCAAGAAGTGCATTGGCTGCGGCAAGTGCGCCGAGTCATGCCCACAGCATACCATAGCCATTGCGAATAAAAAGGCAGAAATTGACTACTCAAAATGCATAAAATGCTACTGCTGCCACGAAATGTGTCCCATAAAGGCCATTGATGTTAAGCGCAAGTCCATTTTCAATCTGTAAATCCAATCCTATTCAAGAATCACAGGAGGAATACATAAAAAATGAAAGTTTCCGTCAGGGCGCACGCTAAGCTGAATCTTTCCCTTGACATAGTGGGCAAGCGGGACGACGATTACCACTTGCTTGAGTCTGTTATGCAGTCGGTCTCCCTTTGCGACAATGTTGTCGTAAAGCTTGGCACTGAGGAGGGCGAGATCACCGTGTCCTCCGGCAGCAACAGCATAGCAGACGACCACACCAACACCGCCTACCGCGCCGCCAAGGTCTTTTTTGAGCAGACCGGACTTTCCAATCCCGGCGTGAGCATCCGCATAAAGAAAGCCATCCCGGTGGGCGCCGGAATGGCTGGCGGCAGCGCCGACGCGGCGGCGGTCATCGTAGCCCTTGACAATATGCTCAACACCCGGCTCACCGACGACCAGCTCCACGACATCGGCGAGCTGGTGGGCGCGGATGTACCCTTCTGCATCACCGGCGGCACCATGCTGGCCCGGGGAACGGGAAACATCCTCTCCCCTCTGCCCGACCTGCCCGAGTGCACCATTCTTGTGTGCAAGCCGGAGATCAGCGTTTCCACCGCCGCGGCATACAAGGCCGTGGACGAGCACGGACTTTCCGCTCCCTCCGACTGCTCCGAGGATATCTGCGAGGCCATATGCGGCAGCGACATCGCCTCGGTGGCCGCCCAGCTGCACAACATCTTTGAGCAGGTTCTGGATATTCCCGAGGTAACCGACATCCGGGAGCAGATGCTCCGCGCCGGTGCCCTCGGCGCCCGCATGACCGGCAGCGGTTCGGCTGTGTTCGGCATCTTCGACGACGCCGACAAAGCCGAGGACTGCGCCGCTGAGCTGCGCAAGACCTACGACGATGTATTCCTCACCGAGCCGGTTTCGCATGGCTGCGAGATCGACGACTGATAATTGATATTGACAACGGCCTATCACCTCGCACCCAAGGCGAGATGATAGGCCGTTTGTTTGATGTACATTCTCAAAATCAAAACCCGTGAACCGCGCTGCTGCGTGATTCACGGGTTTTATTCAGAGGCAAAAAAAGATATCATGTCCAGCCCTTCATATTCCGGAGGCATATATCACCCGTTCCGCAAGGAACAGAGATCATTGTAAAAGCCTCTTTTGTCTGACAGACAAAGTCGGATCGTAGCCATGTCGTTCTGTGAGCCAAGGAGTTGTACAAAAGGATTGTCTTCCTAAGACCGCTTGGCCTCCGACTTAAGATATCATGTCCAGCCCTTCATATTCCGGAGGCATATATCACCCGTTCCGCAAGGAACAGAGATCATTGTAAAAGCCTCTTTTGTCTGACAG
>JAZSQO010000177.1:0-61866 GCA_045538015.1 Acutalibacteraceae bacterium
TATACTGGTCAGACCGCATTCGAGAAACGCGCCATTGCCAATGCTGGTAACGCCATCGGGAATATTATAATTTCCCGTTTTCCCTTGCGGGAAAGCGATGATTGTGGTCGCCGCTTTGTTGAATAACGCTCCGTCAATGCTGCGATAAGCAGTGTTGTTTTTGCCCACATTTATCTCTTTCAGCGACCTGCATTGCTCAAACACATAATCTCCGATGGTTTTAACGCTGTCAGGGATAGTTATGCTTGTCAGCGCTGTAGCCAAGAAGGCTTCATCGCCGATGGTTGTGACGCTGTTTGGTAAATTTATACTCTCAAGAGCGGTGTCGTGCCAGAACGCAGCATCTCCAATGGTAGTAACGCTATCCGGGACAGTTACGCTCTTAAGCGAGTAGCAGTCCGAAAATGCGTAATTAGAAATGCTCGTTACGCCGTCTTCTATCACGACGCTTTTTATCGAATCATTAAAATGCCAGGGCGTGTTGGAGGCCATCGGACCGGTGCCGGAAATAGTGAGAACACCGTCGCTGCTGAGCGACCATTTGAGGTTATCTCCGCAGGTTCCCTGCGCGATTTTTGCAAAGTGTACACTGGCTCTTGTCAGATTGGTGTTTCCGGATTCAATGGCAATATTGTTCCACAGTTCACTGCTGCCATCGAAATGTACATCGGTCAATGCTTCACAGCCTTTAAACGCATTTTCTCCGATGCTGGTGATGCTTTCGGAGATCGTTACACTCTCAAGGCTTGTGCAGTCTCTAAACATCGACTGGTTTATGCAATCAATCCCATCGGGAAGGGTTATACTTTTAAGGCCGGAACAGTATCCAAAGGCACCGCTTCCGATATTTGTGATGCTGTCAGGAAGTTCAAGACTCACCAGACTAATGCAACCGTTAAAAGCTCCATCACTGATGTTCACAACACTGCCGGGGATAGTTACGCTAGTCAGCGCCGAACAGCCACTGAACGCATTGCTTCCGATACTCTCAACGCCATCAGGGATAGATACTTCTGTCAGATATCTGCATCCGCTGAACATCCTGTCCGATATGTTGGTAATGTTGTCAGGAATGTCGAACTCTGTCAGGCCGCATTCGGAAAAAGCTTCGCTGCCAATACTTGTAACGCTGTCCGGAATATTTATGTTCTTTAAGCCGGAAATATAAAACGCATTGCTTCCGATAGTTGTTACGCTGTCCGGGAGAGTTATACTTTTCAGGCTTATGCAGAAGGAGAAGGTGCCGTTTCCGATACTTGTAACACCTTCCGGAATAGTAATGTTTTCCAACCCAAGGCAATCTACGAATGCATAATCTCCAATACTAGTAACACCACTGGGAATGTCTATGCTTTCCAGACAGCCGCAATGGTCAAAGGCATAGCTGCCTATTGATGTTACGCTCTCAGGAATAGTAACGCTTTCCAGATCATAGCAGTACGCAAAGGCACAGCTTCCGATGTTGGTAATTCCGTTTTCAATGGTAGCTTCCTTTATGTATGAGGCGCAGCCGTACCATGGAGCGGGAGCTTCGGATGTCCAGTCGGGCATTGCTCCGGTGCCGGATATTGTTAGAGCTCCGTCACCGCTGAGGATCCATGATATCTTGTCACCGCAATTTCCCCGAACATCCTCGGAGCAAAGAATGTTTGCGTTAGTCACCGGGCAGGGATAATAATCGCTGTCCGAAATAAAGTCAATCTTAGCCCAATCTGCCCTGCTGCCGCCGTAGTAGACATCGGTCAGCGCAGCACACGCTTCAAAAGCGCTTTCATTGACGCTCTTGACGCTCTTAGGTATATTAATACTCTCCAACTCGTGGCAGCCGATAAAGGTGTACTCCTTAATGCTTTCAACACCGTCAGGAATATCGATGCTTTCCAATACACTGCACCAGCCGAAGGCTCCCGCTCCAATGGCTGTAACGCTCGCCGGTATAGCAAATTTCTTCACACTGATACAGTTTGAGAAAGTATCAGCTTCAATTTCGGAAATATTCTTAGGGATATTAATACTTTCTATTGTTACGCAAAACATAAAAGCGCCTGCGCCGATAGAGGTAACACTGTCAGGAATAACCATGCTCTCGATGCCTTCGCACGCATAAAACGCATATTCTCCGATTGAGGTTACGCTTTCAGGGATACTGACGCTCTTGCAGGAGCAGCAATAAAACGCATTGCTTCCAATATTTGTTACTCCGTCCTTGATAATAACATCTTTGATCTTACCTCTGTAATCGTACCACGGCATTGATGATTCGCCAGACCAGTCATACATCGCGCCGGTGCCGCTGATGGTCAGAGTTCCTTCGGCATCCAGCTCCCAGGTCAGATTGTCTCCGCAGGTTCCGGAGTCAATAATATCAGACGCCGCGGCCGTGGTTGTGGTGGTTGCCTCTGCAGCTGTTGTGGTAGTGGTAGTAGTGGCAGTCGTTGTGGTAGTTTCGTCATTCGACATAGTCGATACAGTTATAGCTTTTCCCGACGCAATTCTCGCGTCAAGTGCATCACTGAGCGAGGCGTTATCGTCAAATTCGATAACACCTATAGCTTTTGCCGCATCTTCCCCCAGATCATTGATTAGCAGCGAACACATAATCGTTGCGTCAAAATCATCAAGGACAAAGATATTATTAAGGTTGTGACTGCCCTCTGCCAGAGTAAATCCAAAATTCGCAGAAGTGCAATTAAGTGCGAGCACTTCAAGTTTTTCGCAATGATAGAAAACAGAATTTCCTATGTTTATGATGGATGCCGGCACGGAAACCGTTACAACAGAATCGTTGTACGCAAACGCCTCCTCAGATAACTGTGTTACCGGCTTGCCGTCAATACTGGAAGGCACGGCTACATGCATGGCGCCGCCTGTGTACTTTACTATCGCCACAGACCCATCCGAAAGCACCTCATAGGAATAGTCTCCATCAGAAAGAACCTCGTTCTGAGTAATTATATCGGATGAGGATACATCTTCCGTTCCCGCATTCTCTGCGAACACAATCATTGAACTATATTGCGATGTCAGCATAATAACCGCCAACAGCATCGCCAATACCTTTTTGAAAGACTTCATTGCAATTCCCTCCAATAATCTCCTGAACAACCACAGCTGATTATTTGCAATCACGAAGAATATAAAGTAGAACATTTAGCATTGCACAATTCCAGTTTTATATTCCTCAGATTTATATATAACATTACAATTGTAATTATAAACTAAAAACACAAAAATTCAAGTTGTTTTTCTGTTTTTATTCGCTTTCTGTATGATATCACAATATAACAAAACACAACATGTTGGGCAACATGAAAGGAGCCGCCAATTGCACACTCCAAATGCCAGTCATGACTTCTTGACGGTTTGTTTATCGGCATTTCCGATTATGGAAATATAGCACCCTCTCACCCAGAAACTTCTGTCCCATTTGTTGCCAAGCTCTGGGCGTCGGTCGTATATCATCAGCGCAGATTTTCCTTTTAGGTATCCCATAAATTCTGAAGCACTCAGTTTCGGTGGTATACTCAGACATAAATGAATGTGATCTGAGCACGCTGCTCCACTTTCTTATACCTACACAGCGTGCGTATAATATCCTGCACTTCCGCCTTTATTTTCCCAAACAGCACTTTCTTCCGATATTTTGGTTTAATGCTATATGGTACTGGCATTTCCACCTGGTATGTGCTAAACTGTTATCGTCCATCTCGGATGCCTCCTATGGTATTTGTACTTGATATTGGCTTTCGACACCTTTATCAATATACCATAGGAGGCTTTTATTTCGGCTTACTCGCTTCTGCTTATTCCGTTCTCCTCAGCATAGCTTGGGTTTAAGAACATCATTCAGATTCCGTCTATGCCCCGCCCGTAAACTCCCCCATTGTGAATAATTATAACCCTGACACAGCGCTGAACCGCGCGATATATTCACATGAGGAGGAAAACCATGAATCCTTTCAAAACCCAACCGATTGTTTCCGACGACCCGCCCCTATTCTGCCACCACTGCGGACACACCGTTTTCCGCCACAATGCGTTTGTTGATGACAGCATTGTGCTCTGCCATGACTGCTACTATGGGCACTACCATCGCTGCACCGAATGCGGCAGGCTGATCCACGAGGCGCACCGGTACTATATTGATGACAAAGTGTGCTGCTATTCCTGCTACAACGGCCGCTGGGAGGAGCAGAAGTCTCTCCACGAATACAGCTACAAACCGGAGCCTATATTTCACGGCGACGGTCGGCGGTTTCTGGGTGTGGAGCTGGAGATCGACGATGCCGGACGTTCCGAAGACAATGCCGAGAGCATCCTGTATGTTGCGAATCGTGACGCAAAGCATATGTACATAAAGTGCGACAGCAGTCTTGAAGACGGTATGGAACTGGTGACTCACCCCATGACTCTCGAGTATCATCTCAATCACACTCCGTGGAGAGGTATTATGGATACCTATCTTGATCTGGGGTACGCCAGCCACAAAACCGACACCTGCGGACTTCATGTCCATGCCAACCGCGACAGCTTCGGTCAGAGCAGGATGATGTCATCGGACGGATTCTGTTCTTTGTGGAGCGCTTCTGGTAGGAGCTGCTTCAGTTCTCCCGGCGCACCCGCCATCAGCTTCAGCAGTAGGCGGCGCGGTACCGGCGCAAAGGCTCGCCAAAGGGTATCCTCGACCACGCCAAGAAAGAGAATCCCGGGCGGTATACCTGCGTAAACCTGATGAACCACAGCACCATCGAATTCCACATTTTCCGCGGCACCCTCAAATACAGCACTCTGGCAGCCACGTTGCAGCTCGTTGATGAGATCTGCAATGTGGCTGCTTTGCTTTCTGATGAAGAAACGCTCCTGCTGCAGTGGAATGAGTTTGTTGAGCGGCTGAACAGCAACCGGCATGCCGAGCTGCTGAACTACCTTTCGCTGAGAGTTCTTGCCGGCATCAACGAAAAGGAGGAATTGGCATGTGCTGTCTGTTCGGAATAGTTGGCTACAAGGGCATCGCTACTGCATCCGAAAAGAAGCATATCCTCACCGCCCCGCTTTACGGAAGCGAGGAACGAGGTATCGACGCGGCAGGTGTGGCGTATGTCAACGATGGCAACATCTCCATATACAAGCGTCCCGTCCCTGCACCCCAGCATTCCCGGCAAGCGCCGCGTGATGATGGGGCAATCCCGTATGTCTACTCAGGGCAGCGAGAGGATCAACGCCAATAATCATCCGTTCCGGGGAAAGGCCGGAGATACGAGCTTTGCGCTGGCACACAACGGAGTTATCTATAACGATGTGAGTCTGCGCAGGAAACTATCCCTGCCTAAGACACTCATCCAGACCGACAGTTACATCGCCGTTCAGCTGCTGGAGCGGGAAGGCACGCTTGACAATGATAGCATCGGACGTATGTCCGAGCAGATCGAGGGTTCATACACATTCTCCATCCTTGACCGCAACGAGAACCTTTACCTTGTGCGAGGGTCGAACCCGCTATGTATTAAGCACTTTCCCGAGCGAGGTCTGTACATCTATGCATCCACCGAGACCATTATTCAGCGTGCGCAATGCAAGCTGCGCGGTAAGTTTCATAAGGGCGTTGATGTTCCAATAGAGAAAGGCGAGATCGTCAGAATTTCTCATGATGGAGAAATCAGCCGCTCGCGCCTCACGGTTCGCGAGTCGGAGTATCCATACAGCTGTGCTCATGCCGGCTTTATCACTCGTTACGGATACTTCCACACCGCCCACACCAACCGCACATACATCACCCATCTCAAGGTCGTGGCTCAATGCTACGGCTTTGATTCAAACGAAATTGACAATATGATAATGGAGGGATTCACATTGACCGAGATCGAAGACATGATTTACGACGCCCGTTACATGGGATATTGCTTTTAAGGATCTTTTCAAGCTGATTCTCGATATCATTGTAGATGTTATCGAGATCACTGCTGATTCAACCGAGGATCTGTAGACTTTGGCCAGGTGTGGAAGTGTTGTATACAAAAAGGTCAGGGCGGTTTTTGCCGCCCTGACCAAAACGTGATTATTCTTTTTTTCTTATTTTAATCGAGAGACTAATAGTTTAGGACAGCAAACCGCTTATCAGTCCAATCACATCAACGCAAGCCAGCGCCGAACAATACTATAATAATCGCAGAAAGGAAATGGTGCCATGTTTATAAGTGACAACGAAATAATGACCGTCGAAGAAGTCTGTGAAGTATTGTATATCGGTCGGAACACGGCTTATGAGCTGCTGAGCAGCGGGCAGCTGAGAGGTTTTCGGATCGGGCGTGTGTGGAATATTCCGAGGGAGGCGCTGATGCGGTTTATTGAGGAGAGGAGTATGCCAACCGTCAGCGGAGAGTAACCCCCTTAAACTATCAACGCATTTGCTGTCAGAGCCTATGGGCTTCCCGACACGACAGCAAGTTATCTATTTTACTATACCACCATACGCAAACAATATATGAACAATTTCACTGCACTTTTTAAGTGATAGCGCAACATTTGTTTGCCGAAATCATTGATATTTAATCATAACAGTGTTACAATTTCAGTTACAAAACACTAGAATGGAGGTTTGCTATGTCTACAAAATTTGGGTTTGCTCCATATGTTGGCACAGAGCCATTTGTCTTCATTAGCTATAAGTCTGAGGATTATCTGGAAGCCGCAAAATACGCTCTTTTTCTACATGATAACGGAATAAATGTATATTATGATGCCGCTATAAAGAGCGGAACTGTATGGCAGAAAGAATTGCTTGACACTTTGGCGCTAGATAATTGCAAGGGAGTAGTGCTAATAGTATCATCTCGCTCTTTGGAAAGTCAACCCGTTGAGGATGAGGTTGGCAAAGCTCACTATCTGCATAAGCCTGTCCTTGGCGTATACATTGAAAACACTGTAGCTTACGAAGAACCCATGAAGACCTACCTGATGAAAACGCAGGCGATCATGGCGTGGAATATGGATCCAGACCATGCTTTCCATGAGCTTTTAGAGGGAGCTAATAATATTCTCTATGGTAACAGAAGTCCAAAGCAGCGAATGAATGAAATAGAGTTGCTGCTCGATAATGCTAATGTGTATTTAATCAATGGTACTCGCGCGAACAAAGAGTCTGACATTGAGCAAGCTATCCTTTACTATAGGAAAGCGGTCGAAGGATATCCAAGCGATTATCGAGGATGGCTAGGACTCGCAAAATGCGAATGTTTAAAGCCTGTCGACCTCGAAGAAACAATGATCAAACGCCTCCGGTCTGCTGCGGACTTTTATTCATACATCGTTTCCTCCGGAAGCGACTCTGCAGCATCCGTTGAATATACTTCAGCGCGCAGCGTGTTGTGGAAGCATTTGCTATCTATTTATAACGAGCAATTAAATGAATGCGAAGATTTATCTACGGCAAAAAATCTACAGAATCGATTAAATAATGCCAGTTTAGAATTGACTTATGTTGACGAGGAGATTAGGGTCGCATACGATCTTATTGCCGTTCATATAAAAGAAAAGGTCAAGGTATTATTGCAAGCCGAAGAACTAGAAAAAGCGGCCTCTGAACGAGAAATAATTGCCACAGCAGAACGCTCGGCTAACGAAAATGCTCTTCGTTTGATTAAGCAAAAAAGAACACGAGCTATTCTGGCCTCTGTAATCATTGCTTGCTCTTTGCTATTTATATTATTTGCAAGTTTCCTCGTGTTTTATACGCAAACAAACGGTGTGTGGTATGCCATTGAAGACGGAAAAGCAACTGCCAGCGGCTATTATCTGCCAACGAACGGTGTAGAGGAAATCAAAATCAGATCAAGTTTTTTCGGATACGAAGTTACTTCTATTGCTGATAACTCTTTCCGCGAATTTGTCGAACTTAAGTCCGTTTACCTTCCTGAAAGTATAGAAAGCATTGGTAAATTTGCTTTTGCAGATTGCCCTAATTTACAGGATGTAAAGTTACCCTCTAATCTTTCTACCATAGGAGAAGGTTCCTTTGCCTATTGTATTTCATTGGAACAAATCACTATCCCAGAAAGAGTAGAAAACATTGATGGTTATTCATTTTATGGTTCCGGATTAAGTTGCATAGACGTGCCCGAAAATGTTAGTCGGCTCGGGGAAGCCGCCTTTGCTGAATGCATCTATTTGTCTAGCATATCGCTGCCCGACAGGTTGACAAGCATTGCGAACTACACATTCATGAATTGTATTTCTCTCGATATAGTCAGTATTCCCACAAATGTGGAAATCATTGGTGATGGAGCATTCTCAGGCTGCTCAGGGTTGACGGAAGTCAAATTACCGTTTGGTCTCAAAAAAATAGGTAACAGCGCTTTTAGCGACTGTATATTCCTGTCATCTGTTAACATTCCGTCCGAGGTGGAGGATATTGGAGAATTTGCTTTTTCAGGTTGCAGCAGATTATCAAATGTCGTTGTAAATTGTAATACGTTCATAAGCGACTATATGTTTTCAGAATGCAATCGACTAGAGAGCATTATATTTACATCCGAGATCTCGGAAATAGGTATGGCATCATTTTATGGATGCACTCAGCTGAAAAGCATAGATATTCCCGAAGGCGTTCAAACTATTGGCGACAGCGCCTTTATGGGGTGCAGCAATCTACAACAAATAACTATCCCTGCTAGCGTTTCAAATATCGAAGACGGTGCGTTCTCGAATTGCACTGCGCTGAAAACCGTCCAAAACGACAGTATTATCACAGAGCTTAATATGTTAACATTCAGCGGCTGCAAATCACTTGAGTCTATACTGATTCCGAATGCTGTTGAAAACATACACCAGTTCGCATTTGCTGAATGTGTATCCCTCTCAAAAATCGTGATTCCAGAGGGAACAAAGGTTATTGATGCCTCCGCATTCTTGTGCTGTACTGGATTGGAGTCTGTATATATCTCCGCGAGTGTCGAGCATATCGATTCCTCTGCCTTTGTTGGCTGCGAAGATGTTCATGTATATGCACCGCACGATCCTTTGTATTATGGCTTTGAAATCGGCATAGAAGCATCTGAGGCAGTAACATGGATAATCGAGTAATGCAGTAGCACTTCATCCTCAAAAAAAACACCAACCCCTCCAGTGTAGTTTCGGGATTTCTATCCACACTGGAGGGGTTATAAATAAATGCACAACTTAATTATGCTTTGCTATACTGCATTTTCAAAAATTAAGCAAAGAAAGTCTCTATAGCCGTATCTTTTTCACACGATCAAATATTTCATTATCTCTGAACACTCCGTTACAGTGCATAATGAAGGCATAAAGATCATCTTTTTTACCTTTGTGCTTCAACCCGGTAATATAGTTCACAGCGTTCATCACGAAATGTACATGAAGTGAATCGGGCTTAACATGAACGGCAAAAACTATCTGGTATTCTTTTCCGTAGTATGCTGCCATCTCCTTTGCCAACTCCAACGCCAACTCCGGCTGTGACGCAAGCGCTTATCAGTAATTCACCATGGTTCCGCCATAAAGGTTCTCTATCAAACGATAACCCGGCCGCAGAATTAGAGCCATCCTGCGGCCGGGTTCAGCCTGTCGCCTATGGCGACAAGTGACTTTTTGGCACTCCCGGCGCGACTCGAACACGCTACATTCCGCTTAGGAGTAGCGTTTTTTTAGCATAATTTCATACTGGATATCACTATATTTCCGCATTGTTATCGGTATTTTTTCATGTTTGAATCCAATCTATTACTGCATATTTATGACTGTTTTGAGCTATTATTTCCGGCTCCGATTAGCAGAGAATTAGCAGCATCAAAAAATAAGGCATTTGTTACATACACAAGACAAAGCTAATTGATCTGCCTAGTGCGATAGCATTATATATCGTATCTACGGTATAAAGAACTTCATTATTACTGGTTTTAACTCGATCATTTATATACAATCGACGATTTAACTCATTTGATTGATATGAACTTACAAGCATAGATAATTCAGCAATGAGTTTCTTACACTTTGCCGGAGGAATAAACACCGCAGCCTGTACTGCATCAACAAGCATCTTTAACTCTGATAACTCCAGAATCCGCGTACCCATGAAATATTTGTTCTGGCGGCTTTTAATACAGACAATATCATACCCAATCTCCTGCAGCTGCTCTATGTCGTTTGCCACTGTTTTTCTTCCCGCATCAATTCCGATAGAAGAAAGATGCTCCATTATTTCGGTGGTTGTCTTTGGGTGCTCCTCATCCGACCACTCCCGGAGATAATTTAAGATGTACAGTACTCTATTCTTGTTTATAACCGGCATACCTTCACCTCCGTATGTATCAAAGGTCAATATTATTCTACCATAATCTCTTGCAAGAGCTCAACATAATTCGAACAATAATTCATTTTTGTTCGATTCAAAAGTTTCAAACGCCACTGTCGGGTGTACTTCCAACAGTGGCGTTTGTAGGATGGCTTTTCGAGGTTAATATGAGGATTTGTTTTAGAAGTTTCTCAGAGACTTTACGCAGCAACCTCTCTCACTACATTCCCTTTTGCTTGAAGCCATAGATGCTTCTTCCTTGAGATTCAAACAAGCAGCTTGGGGCTTTTTGTACTTCATAGTTTTCACCTCCTTCTATTATCGATGTTTATTATAACGAAGACCTTATATACTTTAGCACTTCTTCAACACTCATTTTTTTCTTATAATACAGCATTCGTGCATGAGCGTAAATGCAGACATCTTTAGGAATAAAACACGGATCATTATGTACAACATCTTGTTCTCCGACGCAGATTGTACAAAAGAATCTACTTTCACATCTCATGCACTTATTATCTTTTCTCGCCGGTATACACTTAAGGTATCGAAAACTGTCCCATATTTCACTGAATTTACTTTGCAACAAACTCTTGCCTAATGTTCTATACGCAACACATGGACATACATTTCCAAGGTAGTCAACAAACACATCACTGACTCCAGGGTTACAAATGTATTGAGGTACAAACTCTCCGGCATCGAATAATGCCCCCCACGGATTATCGATATCTGCCTCTTTTAGTCCTGTTCTCAACCCAATGCTACTTTTAACTTCATGTAAAAACCTTTCTTCTAGATCTATTGCAAAATCTACTGGATACAGTTCTTGGTCAATAGTTGGTGACATTGCGAACCCAATCCTCAACTCAGTTCCGAACTCACTTGCAATTTTCCTAAGTTCGCCTTCATCAGAGCTGTTCTGCTTAATAAGTGGAGTCTTCAGTGATATCTTGATTCCAGCCTCGTACAAACTTCTGATATTATTTATTACTTTACCAAAACAGCGTTGACCTGTAATTCTATAGTATGTTTCCTCTGATGCACCATACAGTGATATTTCCACTGAGAAGGGTGGGTATTTTTTTAACGATTCAATCACTTTCGGTGAGATGCAGGAAGCGTTGGTAAATACTGTTACAATAAAACCTGACTTTTTTGCATACTCATATATCTCGATAAAGTCTGAACGCAGCATACATTCTCCGCCAGTCAACGCAATCTGAAGTACGCCGCCTTCTCTTAACTCATCTAGTATACGAGTAATATCGGCAAATGATAAAACTTGTTTTTCTTCACGGTGCACACCTAAATAACAATGAATACATCTGAAATTACAGCATGGCGTCAATTCCACTGTTGCAATATAGGGTTGATGATCTCTTGTCCACGAATCGTATATTTCGTCAGACACCTTGAATCGCTGAAAATTTTCTGAATAATCCATTATTCTACCTCCATGGCGCATCCATGTCTAATCAACTTTTCAACAAACTCTATAACATCAGATCGCACACAGCTTAATAGCTCATCCGTTTTATCGTCAACAATCGAATTCCATAACGTAGAAATTATCTCTTCAATCGTAGATCCGTATTTATCGATGCTTCCCCATATGAATGCTCCGATATCATTTGTTTGAAATAAGTTTTCGCTGTCACTGTTATAACACAGTCGTGGATCAACTAGAAAATAGAATTCTCCGACCTTTCGCATTACAATACCATCTATAGGACGTATTATCATTTTACCAGCTCCTTAGGGTAGTTTGCCTGGATCACATTCCAATGTTGTTTGCTGTGTTTCTTCAGCATATATAGATAATGTATTTCTCACTACTCCGAGTAAACAAAGAAGAAACATATTAAGCCCTATCAATTTATCTTTCTCAATATCTCGAATAACAAACACCTAATTCTTGCAATTTAGCAATTAGATCATCATTGCTCGGATGTGAAGCATAAAGGGCGTTTAGTAACCCGTTCTTTGGATAAGTACAAATTCCTCTATCAATAATACTTGCAAGCATCCTTCCATACCCCAGATAAAAGGAGAATCTATCCGCCACAAATTCGTTCTGTCTCATAGACCACATTAAGAAGATATTACCGAACTTCGTCCACAACCATATTGCTATGGTCGGAATCCCTCCGATTAATGCGATTATTGACCCTATGGATAGTTTTTTTGTACCAATGGCGAACATTGACATGATTGCAGTAATCAACCAACAAGCAAGCTTCAGAAGCAAGAGGAAGGTCGTGATTAAGAAATTTGCGCCTCCTATTATAAGCTGGATTGCTGAATGACTATACACTAAATGTCCCAGCTCATGTGACAGTATAGCCATTATTTCTTCGTCTGGTAATAATAAAAGGCCATCTGTGACACAAATAGATCTCCTTCCAAGAGCGTAAGCATTAACTGATGAATCATGTATAATCCTCACCTTTAAATCTCTTATGTGAAAAGAACCAGAATTATTTACTTGCTCACATAGTATGTCGAGCAGAGGATACACCTTAATTTTAATATCATCACGTGTTATTGTCTTTGCATTTGATAATACTGCCAGAACACTCTCTCCTATTGGCGACAGACTAATTGCCACAGATAAAAAATAGCAACCCACGATGATTAGAATCTTATTATATGTAACAACGCCACCACAGAAAAAATAAACGATTAAACTTCCATTTAAGACAAAGAATATTAGCGTGCCAAGATTTGCAACGCTAAGCACCCGTCCGACACGATGCCAAAAATCCATAGAAATCACCGACATTCATGATAGTGAATACATTTATTTAAAGCTTTCTATAGGTGTTCTGCGACCTTTATTAAACTCATCTAAATGGCGACTATAACCAACAGCGGAGGATGCGTATAATACAGTTCCATCAGCTGAAACAATCAGTGATTTCCCGCCTTTAACAGGAAAGCTAATATACATGGTTTGATCATCAATCATTCCGCTATTCTTTTCTACATCATCTTTTGATACTTTTAACAATTTTGATGCTAGATCAATCATTTCGTTCCTATTAAGCATAGCAACCTCCTAATTATATAAGTGCACACCACTCAGAAACATCGCCATAATCATATGGCCAGCCATTAACTGAGCCGTCCTGCCCATCTAAAGTATATATTCTATTTCCGTCATAATAAGCATTAAACCAGTGCCCCGCCTGAGGTTGACCAGTTGGAGTCCTATGTCTGTTAATGCCAACTATCAAATGAGAGCCTGCTCCCATAGAAATCAAATGCTGCTCGATTTCACTCACAGACATATAGACACACATTCTTCCCGTTGCATCTTCCATCGCTGCATCTGTTCCGATATTACAAGCACTTGCAACCGCTGATGTGTTTCTTCCACTTAGCCTTGACTCAACAGCATATGCACATGATCCACAATTTTCTTCGTATGGATTGCCATCGCCGGGAGAAAAAAGATCGCCTCGGTAGTAATTGGGGTTTACTTCGCCAATCCAGTTCTTTATAGACTCAATGGTTGCTACATTACTAGTTCTGCTAGATGATGCAGCGTTCGAATTATTGCCTTCGCTTGTTGATGATTGTCGCGCGAGAGAGAGTCCCTCATATTCGCCAACAAACTTCATCATAATACTAACTGTTTTTTTGCCCTGTTGCAATGCGTTTGTCACTTCATCAATCGCACATTGACATTCACTTAATACCAATCCCAGTTCATGGTACTTATTACCACCCCAAAAAGCTGAAAGTCCTTGGTATTTTGAATCAATCGTCTGTTTTGCTCTTTGGAGATTATCACATGTGCTTTGCAATTCACCTAACATTTGCTGCAAACTATCATAACCGACATTTGTCGTAGACATTTTATCACATCCCTATATTGATAGGTAGAAGATATTACTTGTCTTCATTTGTAAATTCTGAGTTTACGCTATGTTTTTTCATGGTCTATATTTCTATAGAAAGCATTTCTTCTATATTACTTAAGTAGATCATTAATGCTTGATATTTATCTGTTTGCTCCAAAATACACGCTGATCCCTCTTGCACTTTACTTATTATCGCATGCAAACTCTCAGTGCATACTTCAGTTTTTAGTGTACAACATAAAGAATTAATCACCATTACCGCATGCCTTATGTCTTCCATTGATTCGCGCAATGTATTAGCACTACCATTTAGATACAGCATCATCTCACGTGGAGTTCTTTCCATAATATCCTCTCCATACTTTGATATGCGCTCCAGCAAGAGACCATCTATCTGGAGCGCATATCATAACCTCTTATTTCTTACCGAGCGCTTGATCCATAAACGCCTTTAACTCATTATTGTTCGGAGCAACATACGGCTTAAGTTGGAAAGTACGGTTGACTCCATTGGTATAGCAAACGGTAGTCTTATCAAGGCCAGATACAGATATTCCGTCAATAAGATTGTCAGCATCTTGGTTGCTAAGAGAGAAAATAATCCTATCATTAAACTTAGACAATGTTTGACTGGAATAATGCATACATTCTCTGACAACTTGATATTCCGTAGAACCAACGATAAAGTGTATTCCATATCCCGAACCGTCAGACATCAATCTGATCAATTTGTCCCCTGTAGACATATTTCCGCTACTAGACCTATTAGCAAGATAGTTGTTTACAGATGCAAAAAGATCTCCTGAAACAATTGCATCTGCTTCAGATTGCTGTTCCGAATATTCACTTTCGTCAACATGCTCCTGTTTTAACATTGTACGAATCAAATCAATAAACTGTAGATTCTTTATTACTACTACAATGTTTCCATCTCCGCCGTTTTGCTTTCGCTCTTCATACAAACTATATATCTCTTTTATCATGTGGATAATAGCAGACCTGTCTTTAGCGATTGAAAAACGCATAGTATAGGATCCGATAATATCATAGAACTTTTCTGATCCTTCCTCACCTATTAGCGTATCGCCATCAATGCAATACAGTTTATTGCCCGTATTTAACATGGCTGAAATAATACAGCTATTTATGATGTTTGTCATCATCGTCTCGTTTGAACCACAAACTAACAAGTTGTGTTTTCTCTTGCGATCCAAAATCAGTTCATAGGGCGGAGATATCTTTATCAGGGTGCCGAGCGGAATACGTGCAGGACTTTCTGATGAAATGCCAAAACCTGTCTTTGAGTAGAAATCCAGCAAGTTCTCCGTTCTGCCACCCTCAAATATCTTCATATCATATGGGCTTGACTCGAACTTCTGGCTTATGATACTAAGGTATTTCTCTTTTGCCTCATCGTCGCAATATGCAACTCTAAATCCACAGTTATCTCCTTCCATATACTCCGGATTAATTACTGCTCGACCTGTTGGACCTTTCATCAACTTCAATGCACTTTTTTCGTTTCGATCAGTAAACAGATACCTCGCATCATCCTCACCACACTTAAGAGCAATTCTCACGCGCATTTGCTCTATAGTTGCATGAGTGAGAGTTAGCTCACTTACTACTTTTGTAGTCTGTGTAGCCATGATAAGATGGATACCAAACGCTCGACCTTCTGTTACGATTCTCTTTGTCAACTCAGCACAATTATTGGCAACTTTTCTGTTTGTAGAGTCGTTATACAGAATTTGGAACTCATCCATAATCACCAGGATTCGAGGCATAGACTTTCCTGATGCCTTGACATAATCTGAGATCTTACTGACCTTATACTCCTTGAACTCTTCTCCTCGATGTTCCATTTCAACAATTAGATTTTCAAGGATACTCTCACCAAACTCTTGTTTTGCATCTATCGCAAGCAGTTTTATATGCGGCAGGCGCTTAGACTCATAAATCTTGAACTCTGTTCCTTGCTTAAAGTCCATAAGATACAAGTTCAGCTGTTCAGGACTATATCTAAGCATACCACTAATAATAAGTGTATGCAGCAGCGTTGACTTACCAGAGCCAGTAGCACCAATTATAATTCCATGATGAGAAGACCCTGTTCCAAGAGATAAGGTAGTAACACCATCCGCGTCATCGACACCAATATCAATATCCAGAGATTTAGATGAATCTCCTTCGAACATGCCTTTTTCAAATATTTCATCGATGGAAATGCCGCGACTCTTTCTCTTTTCATGCTCTTCAATATACTCTATGAAGAAATCCATAAACTGATTTGATGAAGGCATTGGAATGTAATGCAAGGGCAATCCGTCCACGGAGAATTCTTTGCCAGTTTGTTGGATAATTGTTGTGAGTTCCTCAACAGCTTTTATACTCTGCTTATATTCATTTGAATGGAACTGTTCCGTATCCGGCGGATAAACTATAATTGTGAAAACTCCGCATTTACTTCCATTTCTGAGAATGTTTCTGAAACAAGCTTGAGCATCATCGTCAATACCCTTAGGGAAATCAAACAACAGCAATAGCGTCACGTTGCTGTTACTGCCTACATTGTTTTCTGCATATTCGAACACATTTGAGTACTGTGTACTCAGCTTGTTTTGCATTGTATCTTCTATGAAATCATTAATCGCTTTAATCTGATTTGAAATATCATTTCTAGAAGTATAAATCTTATCACCAAACAACTCAGGCATCTTTTTGCGCGCCTCAAAAAACGGGTAAATATTGTTACCTCTGCCTTCTGGATCAATTACGCAAAAAGAAAGCGTTGATACTGGCGCCGATGATAGTGTTCCATACATAAGCGAATGAACTAAAGCGTTCACTTCTTCCGGACAACTATTATCACTCTTTACGAGGATTGCAGGTGATTCACTAGTTGAAGTTACCAATGGAAGTCGAATTGTATTATTATTTACAACCAACGGAGCGCATTTATCGAGTATGGTTGCTGATAAAACAGGCATTTTCACAAACCATTCTATTGGATAATCCACAAAACAAAGGTTAAATATTCCGTTATCAGCACTATCGCCAACATTAACCTTCTGATAAGTAGATATATAATTTGAGATAACCGCCTGCAAATATGTAACAAAACCATCAGGAATTAGTTCATCAAGCGAATCAAACAGTTCACCTGCAAGAGCATCAAATGTTGCTGCTTGATTATTCTCAAAGCTATATTTTTCGTTTTGCTGACGCTGAATCATTGCAGATCTCTGAGCTGAATACTCCTGCTGCATTGCTGCAGTATTCTCGCTAACAATAGAGTTTAGCATTGATTCCAACTCTGTGATGAACGCCCCTACGGTATTCTTTAGAAGAATTAGATCTTCATAATCTTTTTTACGTTTACTTGAAAAAACATAGCTCAAAAAATTAATCAGACTAGGTAGAATATCAGTTGTATACTTGTTATATATGACTTGATAATCTCTCTTTATTGATTCTAAGGCTGTAACATAGTCCTCTACATCAGAATATTTTTCGCTGTTACGTCCTTTTAAGCTTTCAAGTTTTTTCTTTTTTGTTTTAACATAATATTTATCAAGCGACGAAAGTCGCTGATCCATACTATTGATTTCCGTCAATATCCCTTGTGCATCCTGAAGCATCCTTCTTGATTTTGAGAGAAGTGCATTTCTATTATTGTTGTAGTCTCGCTCTGCACTCGAAAGACTTGACTTATGACGACTATCAAGATTCCTTCGTCCACCTTGGTATGCTGCTTGAGTTTGTTGAATGACCTTTTCTGAACGATCAGCAAAATCTGTCAGATCCGCAATCAACGACAACATATCTCTTGTGCTTAACGCTTCCATTTGCAACTTCCTTTCATGGAACTATGTTTATTATCCCTTATTATTTAGGCTCTATCTCAAACTTACATTGTTTTCCTGAACATTCTTTTCCAAATCCGACAACTAGCGAGGTAGTCACCTGCAGCGGATAACTGAATATACCAACCATTTCGCCGCCAATTCGAGGATCGCTAGTATTACATATCAATGTGTACTGTTTTAGATCGTTTAACAACCGTGGAATATATGTCTCATTTGTAGAGTTCAAGATATCAATGATGAGTTTTATTCCAATGCTGGTTATAAAATTAATATCAACTGATATTCCCGGTTCAAACTTTATTCCTTCAACATTCTCTTGGTTAGAATAAATATGATGATTTGCCTCAACTCTGCCAGACATACTTCCGCCATTTCCTAATGCACAGTTATAGCAAGGCATGTTCTTATTAGGAATGTGATAGAATATCTCTCCAGCATATGCCCGTTCCCAAAAACCGATAGAGATAAATGCAGCGTCGAAATATACACTTATACGGTTAGCGTACACATCTGCAGTTCGATTATCTGCACAGCCAACAAATATTGTTTCTTTAGGAACACAGAAATCGTCCAGAATCTGTTTTGGGATATTTTCAACAATGCCACCAAAAGTAATAACATTTGCTTTTGGGTTTATGTTCTTTATTTTTCGCTTTAATGCGTTAACTTTGAGATCTCCAACATCCTCAATGCCGCATTGGTGCCGACATACATTGTGGTATTCTAATGTATCCGAGTCGCATAACACAAATTGTTCAACGCCAGCACGAGCAAGTTCCATTCCTACTAAACTACCTACAGAACCGCATCCCAAGATAACAACACGCTTCTGTTTCATTATATCTGTCTCCAGTATGCCTTTATTCCTCGAAAAAATGCTCTGATAAAGTCCGTAGGATTCGGTCTTTATTTTTTTGCCATTCCAGTAAAAAACAATTCCATCAGGAAAAATCACGCCACAAAAGCCATCATTAATCGGCGCACTTCCTTGAGGCAGAACATCTCCAAGATACTCTCCTCGATCAAATAACTCTTTAGGGAATACATTGAATATTCCAGTATCTTCAAAGTACTTTCCATATATTTTCTCACATTCGCTTGAGTGCAATTGCTCCTCAGAAATAAAAACTGTGAGTTCAATATCTTCTCCAAAGAAATTTTTTGGGATTTTAATTTCCATGTTTACTCTCCATTTCTGTTGAGATTAATGATTTTAATTATCGGATTTCGTACTCCCGGACGTTTTCTTTCTGGTTTTGCTTGGATTTCCCTTTTCTCTGCATCTTTCTGGGCTTTGGCTTTTCCAAAAGCTTCGGTAAATGTTCCTTTTTGATAAGTGTAACATTTATTTTCATATGAAAAGACAACGCAGTCCTTCACCACGGAATACATGAAATATATTTTGCTCGTTTTATCGATTGCCTCTTGATAAACAATCAAGTAATTGTCACTCAATGTTACTGAGGTTTCTACCCCGGCAACTTCCGCCAAAAACGCAAGATCATCAACAACTGCGTCTACCAAAAGATTTTTCGTGCTTTCATTCCCAACTAGATTATTAGTTTCAACATCAGTGCATTCGGTATCCGCCAGCATCGGTAAAATGAACTTCATGAATGATGCAAGACTGACAGAGATTTTATATTCGTCATTATCTCTTTGTCTAGAATTCGACGCACTGGTAAGCTTATCCATTATTTCATGGAAGCGTTCTGGCGACTTAAATTTTAGTAATTCTTCCAGTATAAGTTGATCTCCAACCTCGTAAGTGATTTTTCTATACCTGCATGGTTGTCCAACATGATACATCGTTATTCTGAACTTCGGATCTATATTAACTAATGCAGAAATCGCTCCATTAACACGCATTGAAGCATATTTTGCATTAGTCCCATTGTCCGTAGATGAAAATTGGTCAAAAGACCCGGGGTGTCGATGCCAAAGCCCGATAAGATCGAGTTTTTTTTCATAAAGATTTGCAATTTTATTTATCAGATGCTGAGTGTACTTTTGGTCATACTCAAAATATGCGACTTCAAAAATAGATTTCGGACCGGGGTCAATCGCCTCAATTATGTACCATGTGTCATCAATTACCGTTCCCAAAAAAAGTCCGCCAGTTTCTGTTGTAATTTTCTCCGTTGTTTCTGCAAGTACTGCAGCGTAAGCTCTATTAGAAAATACTACTCTCATGTAATAACCTCCCAATAAAATAACATCCAAACTCTCTTGACAATGCAAGAGAGCTTGGATGTTCGAGGCATCTTAATAATTGCCCTCCATAGCGACATCATCGCTAATTTCGCCATTCAACCACATCTCGCAAAGAATAATCCATTTGCAGGCCCAGCTTAAAGCCGATGCTGCAGAAGTGGACTGCCGTTTATCACCTTTAAAGTATTTCGGATCTGCGGTACAAATAAAATATTCTTCATTTCTGCCGAAGTGGTCGCGATAAATATGAGGAAGGCCAAGACCAAATCCGTGTTTCACGCAGTTCTGATAAGTAGCCTCCTGATCCACTCTTCCTGCTCTATCAGTGACCTTGTATGTCTCCATGAGGATGGGCATCATGTTTTCAGCTACATCTTTGAGCCTTGGGCTGAGCGGAAGAATCTGCACAGTACCACCATATTCTGTACTGCTTGAAACCTGCGGATGATTGTTCTTGTATATGAGCATGATATCCCAAACCATACCGCCTTCTCCGGTCGGCTGAACCTTACCTCTCCAGTATAGTCTTCCGGAGCCGTCCTGGAGTTGGTTTATCGTGAATGATGGAAAGAACTTCTGCATTGCTGCAACTTCCATCTGATAGAGTTGGGGGTCGCTTTGATACCAATAGTAAGCCATCAAATAACCTCCTTATGCAAGCTTGCCGTCAGGAACTTGAATGCCAGACAAACCCTGATCTTCGGCGTCCTCGCGTTTTTCAACCTCTCCAGATGCAGTAACAACTACAGGTTCACCTTTACGGAGAGCCTCAGCCAATGCACGTCTTCTTGCTGCAACAGCATCATTAGTGTTGTTATCCATTTATGTAGTCCTCCTATTTCTTTATGTTCTGATAATTTATGCAGCGAAATCGCGGATAATCTCACCGTTTTCATTAATGGACGCAACGCAATCTCTAAGCATAGCTTCTGCCTGTTCTTCACCCTGTGTATGAACCATATGAGCATATGTGTTGTCTGCGAGTTCGCTTTTTTCGTTGAGGAGAGTCTCGAGATCAACACCCTTGTTCTGATTTCGAACAATAGTGTATTCCATATAGTCTGCCATCTGTCTTAAAGCCTCTGTATCAGATTCGATAAAACCAGAAGTCTTCTTAAGATAAATGATGTACTGGATTGTATTGGAAATAGTAACCCAAATACACTTGAACACAATAACAATCGTTTGGAATATCAAAGACAGAATCGTCAGTACACCAAACTGTCCAGCAAATGCAATCTTAATTGCATCCCAGATTAAAGAGAAAAACGCCTTAATTGCGCTCAAGAATACGCCACCTATACAGGCGAAGATAAGTCCAGTAAGCAATCCTGTTCCAAAGCCGCCTGATTCTATTCCGGAAATCAAACCAAGAATAAAACCAATTGCCATACCTATTATCTGAAGTATAAACTGTCCTTTGATGGTTCGCTTATTCTTTGTCAATTCTTCGACATTTGCCGCAACGAGTTGTTTGCAACAGTCGTAACAAAGTGCTTGTCCCTTGTATTCGCCATCGGATACTCCGTAATTGTCAAAGCAGTCTTTGCATATGTACTTGCCACATCTTGCGCATTTTGCAACTGCTACTTCACCATCGTGATAGTAACATACGGGACCGTTATGCGCAGGTGCGGTGTCTTTTGGTGGAGTAAAAGTCGGGGTCGGAGGTGTGAAAGTAGGTATGTTATTCATGTTCTATAATCCTCCAATTATGCTGCGAAATCGCGAATGATTTCGCCATTTTCATTTATGGTTGCAACACAATCTCTGAGCATTGCTTCTGCCTTCTCTTCGCCTTGTGCCTGAACCAGATGGGCGTATGTGTTATCAGCAAGTTCGCTCTTTTCATTAAGAAGCGTCTCAAGATCAACACCCTTGTTCTGATTGCGAATGATTGTATACTCCATATAATCTTCCATCTGACGCAGGGCTTCTGAGTCTGATTCTATGAAACCAGAGGTTTTCTTTATGTAAACAATATACTGTACGGTTTTAACTATGGTGTTAATCACGCATTTGAAAATACCAATAATACAAGCAATGAGGAATCCTAATACCGCTCCAACTATGCTTCCAGAATCGCCTCTAAATGCGGTCTTGATAGCTTCCCATAAGGTAGCAAAGTAGAATTTGACAAATGAAAGGAAACATCCACCAACTCCAGCAAAAATTAGTGCCATAAGAAATGCTGTGCCAACATTACCTTCTTGGAGTCCTACCGCAAAACCTAAAATAGCTCCGATAACAACACCAACAAGCATTAATATGAATTGGCCTTTTATAGTTTTTTTGTTTGCGGTCAGTTCACTCACATTATTTGCAACTAACTGCTTACAACAATCATAGCAGAGAGCTTTACCTGCGTATTCGCCATCGGAAACGCCGTAATTATCAAAACAGTCTTTACAGATGTACTTTCCGCATCTTGCGCACTTTGCAACCGCTGGTTCACCATTATGATAATAGCATACCGGACCATTGTGAGCAGGAGTATTTTGGGGTGGTGTAAAGGTTGGAGTTGGTGGGGTAAAAGTAGGGATTTTGTTATCCATTTCTGATCCTCCTAATAGTTTAGATTGATATTACTGCGTCAATTTATCCGCCCATATTTACGCCATTATATTGGTCTACAGCCTGAGCCAGCTGCTCAAGCTTTGGGCAAGCAGCATTCAATGTCGAAACAGGTTTCTCTGTAAGCCTTGCAATCCGTTGCATAATCTGATTGAACTCTGCCGCCTTTGAATCGTTCCAGTTTTCTGTTGCTCTCACTCCATTTCGAATACCAGAGCTGATATGCTCAATATCCTTAATGGTTTCTCGTATTGTCTTTGCCATATCTCTTATTGCTTGCGAAGATGCTTTCATTGCCATACAAAAAACCTTCTTTCCATATAATTGAACCTTAAATAAATCCTTAGAAATTAACCTCTTCATAGCCGGATATTGCACTAAGCAATTGCTCCAGACTTTTTTGGCAATCTTTGAGGTCATTGATGGGATCAGTCAATGCAGCTCTACACTCTTCAACAATCCCTCCGAGCTGTGCATACTTTTGATCCTTCCATCCACCTGCTCCGGCCTGCTGATACCCAGAATTTAATTGTTGTGAAGCGGTATTCAGTTCATGCATAGCTGTTTGGCACACCCGAATTCCGGATTGTACCGCGGTACGTTCTACTGATGCATTAGATGCCATTTTTTATCCTCCTTTTTGATAAGTTCTATCTTGTTCTTGAGAATGATGTCGACTCATATTCATCAATAATGGTAATGCAGCGTGATAAAGCACTTGTATTTCTTTGCGAAGAGTCCCCCGCGCGGCTTTCAAAGGCTTGAAGAGAACTAATATAATCCTGGAAACTGGATTCTACTCTGGAAAATGCAGATCTCATACGTTGGAGTTTATCCATCATACGATCTCTTACCTTTTGTAGTTCGATCAGCTTGTTTTCGTATTCTATTTTTTCCCCTTTTAGTTCGCTTATGTTGCTCTCAATCTGCCTTTTTCTTACTTCATTTGCTTCCAGTTGAGACTGCGCATTATCTATTTGTTGGTAAGCACTTGAGATTTGCTGTTCGACAGCGTTAATCTGTGCTTGAATATGTTGTCTTTCGTTATCATCTTCCGCAGATGAAAGCTGGGATTGAAGAGAAGCTTTCTGGGAGTTTAAAGAAGAAACACTTGATTTTAACTGAGAAATCTGCATCTGCAGCTGTGAATTATTCTCATCCAGACGATCTCTTTCGCTAATCAACATGGAAAGTCTTGACTCGATCTCGTTTATTGTATTTGTAGTAGATTTAATCTCCTTGAAGATCCTCTCCAATTGATTTACTACATCATTAATCATCTTTAAGCAATCTGTTGCTGTGTCGTGGCATAACGAGTTTGCTGAAGCATACACAGACGAAGCATCGGCACGAAACTCATATAGTGCTTGCTTGATATGGATCAAAGCTTGAACTTCTACAGAAGCCATCAACTACTCCCCCTCTTACTCCTTCGCTATCTCATAAAATTGTTGCAATGCGGAGAAACACTTATCTCCTGACTCCAGCACCTTTTTAGATTGATTCGACATTGCGACGATCTCGGAAGATAGTTCGCTGTACTTTTCATCCTGCCATAAGGACGCCCCATTGTTCACAGCGCTATTTAATTTTTGAATTGACAATATGAAAAGCCGAATATTTTGATTCAGTCCTTGCATTCTATCCTGCGACATCACAAACACCTTTCGTAACTTCGTAACTATGTTTTATTTGAATTCGTGTATAAACCATTAGAGTCAAACAAATGATAATATAAGTTCAGATAAGAAACGTCGCAGAATAAGGTATTCTGTGATGTTTCTTATTTGGAAAACCGCAATAAAAAGACGCATATATTATTGTTTAAATTATGCATTTAGAACTAAATGAAGTATAATACAAAACTGAAATCAAGTCAAGTTGTGTCGAAAATAATAAATCATTTAGTCGCTATAGACAAATATACATCTGTATTATTGTGAAAGTCGGAGAGGGTTTCGGCTTCCACTTTTACGTTTTGGGTCAATGGGTCAACATTTTTTATTTCTTAAGGAGGATTTTATAATGTCAAGACGTGGCAATTCTATTAGAAAACGCAGCGATGGTCGATGGGAAGGTAGGTACATTGAAGGTTACACAGATGAAGGCAAAGCAAAATACAAATCAGTTTATGGACACACCTATGGAGAAGTTAAAAATAAACTCATGGAGAGATTTAGAATCTCAAACTCTTATAATACTGAATCACCACATACATTTGCGGAGATTGCATTATTATGGGTAAAGGAAAGACAACTACAGATTAAGAAATCCACATATGATAAGTATATATCGATAATTACTAACCACCTGCAACCTGTATTCGGATATAGAAACATCTCTGAAATAAGCGTTGGTGAGATCGAAAATTATCTCAATGATATGTATCCATCTTTATCCATAAGCTCAATGCAAACAATCTTAAGTGTAATTAAGTCTATTTTCTGCTATGCCAACAAATTAAACATATCAAGTTCGACCATCAGAGATCTTAGACTCCCTAAAGCACAGCGAAATAAAAAAACACTCTTTCTAGTAATGACCGAAAAAGATTAGAACAGCACTTACTATTCAACATGGATGTATGCAAATTGGGCATTGAATAAATCTTATCTCTGGTTGTGAAGCCGTTACAAACAAGTTCTTGAGAATACTTGTATAACTCATCGACCGCATCTTTTATATCTGAATTAGAACGAAGCTTAACACTCTTCACCATATATTCCTCGCCCAACCAAAGATAAACCGCGGTTGGATTTGTATCGTTCAATGCGGCTGATAAACTGATTTCAACATTAAATCCATTCCCGAAGTCTCGGAATATACAGCTTTCACAATCAATATTGAGAGCTGAGTATTGGTTACCTAAAGAATCGCATATTGCACGCAGTTGTGCCTCTCGCTTTGAGATATGTTTCGCCACAAATCTCACCTCCTTTACGGATTACTAAATATGTAAATACGCTATTTGTCCTCGACACCCCGCGCAAACAGAATAATATCTGCTGGGAAGTCATCAGGCTGCGATCAGCTAAATCGCATCACGGGAGTTCCACTCCAACTGTCGTTCTGACAGAGCCGTCCTCATTGCCTGCGACGGTTTTTTCACGCTCGAGCTGTGACTGGACGGGAGTACCATTATCCTTTCAAGTGTCATGGCCACACAGAGAGCAACTCTGCGCTTGTAAAAGAATGAATCGCTCGCTTCACAATGAAGATCATTGCGCTTCTGTTTGCATCGGCTCAACTTGAAATTGAAGTACCTGATGAATGAGTATAAAATTGTCAAAGTACATGTCGGGCTTTTTGGCCCTTCACTTGGTAGGCCACGAGAAGACGAAAAAATAATCACTTGAACACCTCCAAATTGTTGCTAAAATGTGAACATGCTTGTTTTTGACAAATGTTACAAAAAGAGAGCCGATTAACTCGGCTCTTTTTGGCGTGATCCTTTTCTGTTCTATATGTTCATTCTTTGATAAATCACCTACTGATGTTAGTAAGCGAAAGAATGATAAAAGGTTATGTTTAGACCATTTGCCTATTAAATTAGCAACAAAATTAACTCAATTTTTCTGCGATTAGCAGAAGAGGCATTTTGATTAGCAAAAAATCCGCTTTTTTGCTAATCGATTAGCAGGCTAATTTTGTTGTCTAATACAAGTTCGATTTTCATCGTCGTTTCATTATTACATCTACTCAAAGGATATGGATATAAATATTTTAAAATGCAAAAAGCCCGAAAACCTTGTAAAATCAAGGCTTTCGGGCTTTTATATGGCGCACATAAAGGGATTTGAACCCCCGGCCTGTCGCTTAGGAGGCGACCGCTCTATCCAACTGAGCTATATGCGCAAGGACTAACTGATTATGAAATTTTAAGTTTATAACTATTGCCTTTTCAGGCAAGGCGGTTGTTACTACGTGACCTTAGGAGGCGGACCCTCTATCCTGGTGAGGTACGGGAGCAGATATTCGGTTCCGGTAAGTGCGGAGACTGTTCCGAGGTATGGGGTTGTTTGCGGAACAGCCGTTTTATTATACATCAGTCTATGGTGATTGTCAATCTGAACCGGGAGTGAATTCCATTTGTGCTCACTCTTTTCTGCCCGGTTTCATCTTCCGGCGAAAAACGACCGGGTCGGGACGGGATTTCTCCGTTCCGATCCGGTCGTGTGGTTTGTATTTCGGAAATCGCGTGGCGGTCAGCGCAGGCGGACGATGCCGTCGGTCATGCCGACCTCCTTGGCCGCCAGAAGCAGGCGGTCGTGGCAGGTAAACATGATGACCTGTCCCATGCGGCCGGCCTCGTTTTCCCGGCCGATGTAGGCAAGGGCGTCGGTCATGCGCTTGTCGTCAAACTGGGCAAAGGCGTCGTCCAGCATCACAGGCAGAGTCTCCTCGGTCAGTATGCCGGAGATGGCCAGACGCAGAGCCAGATAGAGCTGATCCACCGTGCCGGCGCTGAGATTGAAGCAGCTGCGGATGGAGCCGCCCGGTTCGGACACCGAGGGCACGAGGCTCTCGGACACCACCACGGAGGGATACTTTCCGCCGGTCAGCTCGCTGACGATCTTGCCCGCCCGGTAGTTTATCATGGGGCCAAAGTCCTTCTGCATGGACTCGAAGGCGGTGGTCAGGGCGTCGGCGGCCTCCTGCAGGGCGGCGTATTCAAACTCGTATTTGTCTATGCGGCCGGTGAGGGTCTTTATGCTGTCGTTGACCTTGTTGAGCTCCTGGGGGTCGGACTGGAGCATTCCGAGGGCGGTCTCCTTCTGGATGAGCTCAGCCTTGACCGACTCCAGCTCGGAGCGGCAGTCCTCGATGTTCTCGGCCAGCTTGACATCCATCTGGGGCGGCTCGCCGGTGCCCAGTTTTTCGGTGAGCAGCTGCTCTTCCGCAGCCAGCTCCTCCAGATCCCGTCCGGCCACAAGGGTCTCGAAGGACTCCTTCTCGGAGAAATAGCGGGTCTCGAGGGCGGCGTGGTCGCTCTGGGCGCGGCCGAGGGATTTTATGACGCGCAGGACATCCTCGTCCCGCTCAACATACATATAAGGATAGATCCTGTCCTTGAGGCGCTGCATGGTCTCCTCGAGGCGCTCGCGCTCGGCGGCGATCTCGTTGAGCACGGCGTCCTTTTCCCGCTCGATCTCGTTGAGGCGCACACGCTCGTCGCTCATGCGCTGGAGCAGGTTTTCCAGCTGATCCACCGAGGCCACGCCCATCTCGTCCAGAATGGGACGCATGGACTGGTTGAGGCCGCGCATGGCGCTGTTTATGTTCTGCAGCTCAATACTCTCCTTGGGAGCGCCGTCCAGACTGAAGCCGTTTTTCTGCACATACACATAGGCTCCGGTGAGCAGAGCCACAAGGCCGCACAGCCAGAAGAACACCGAGCTGATGAAGCCCAGCATGAAGAAGATGACTGCCACGGCGGCGGCCACGATAATGACGCTCTGGAGAGATAGGCGGTTCTTGTTGGCCTTGCCGGTCTCCCTTTCCAGCTCCCGCTCGAGGATGGCCTTGCGCTTGACGAGGGGAGAATATTCGGTGATGGCGTCGGTGATCTGCTGGGCGTTGCGCTTGATGACGCGCAGGCGGCCGGAGGAGCCGCGGTCGGTGTTTCTGAGCTTTTCCTCGATGGCGGCCAGCTGCTCCTGACGGGTCTTCAGCACGGCGCACTGGCTGTTGTAGGTATCCAGATCGCTCCGGGCCTCCTCGATGAACTCCTGACTGATGCTGCCGTCGGAGAACATGGCCTCGTGGAGCTTTTCGTATTCTTCCTTTACCGCTTCGAGCTGAGCCTTGCGGGTGGATATATCCCGCAGCTCGGCAAGGCGGCGGTATTCATTCTGGACGCTGTCGCTGCGCACCATGACCTCCAGCTCGTCCTCAAGGCGGGCGCGTCGGTGAGTCAGGCGGGTGAGGTCGTCGCGCATGGTCTCGGCATCGGACACCCGCTGGCTGATGGTCGCCCGCTGATCCAGCAGTTCCTGGCGCTGTTTTTCAAGGCCGGGAATAATGGCGTTTCCTCTGCGGGAGCGCAGAGCCGCCGAGGCCTCGGCCAGACGCTCGGCAATCTCGGTGTGGGAGGCGGTCTCGTCGCCGGCGGTGGCCAGATTGGTCAGCTTGGCCAGAATCTCGTTGTTGCTGCCGTTGATGGGCGTGCCGGCCTGACCGATGAACACGGTGTTGACGAAGCTCTCCCGGTTGATATGGAGCAGGAAGGTGCCCGGCTCGGTGTTCTGGGGCAGATCCACCATCTCGCCGGTGGTCTTGCACCACAGCTCGGTCTTGTCAGCGGCCTTGGTGACGCCGAACTGGCGGGTGAGGACATATTCCTTATCCTCGCATTCCATGCTGAGCACGCCGCTCATGCGGCCGCCCTCCCACGGGTCGTAGCGGTGGCGCTGCTCGCCCTTGCCCACGCCGTAGAGCATGGACAGCACGAAGGCCATGACAGTGGATTTGCCGGCCTCATTCTGGCCGTATATAATGTTTACTCCGTCCACCGGAGTTATCTTGACGCCCCGGAGCTTGCCGAAGCTCTTTATGTATATCTCAGTAATCCTCACTGACGCGCACCTCCCCGTCAAAGGCTCTCAGGCCATACAGCAGCGCCCGCTCGTAGCGCAGGCGGTTGGCCTCGTCTTTTTCCATGCGGCTCACGATAGTGCGCACAAAGGCGCCGCGCAGACTGGTATCCTTCATCAGCGCGTCAAGGTCGAGCTCGGTGGTGGTCATGTCGGTCACCCGGGCGTAATGCAGCTCGTCCATGAGCAGGCGGGCTATGGCCTGAGAATCAGGCATGACGCCCTTGCTCAGTCCGCCCAACAGAGTGATGTCGTAGATATTTTCCTTCCAGCCCTCGCCGGCGGTTTTCATCAGATAATCCTTGACCGCGCCGGCAAAGCTCTCGGTGCTCTCGCAGCCGGAAACATCCACCTTCTCCACCATGTAGCGGCGGCTGGAGGTGGGAGCAAATTCCATGTGAGAAAAGCCCCGGCCCACATAGCCGGCGTAAACGCCGTGCTCGCCGGTCTCGTCAAAGCCACGGCCCGAGGGGCAGCCGCAGCTGCACACCACGAACTCGCCGGCGGAGCGGCTGTCGTGTCTGTGGGCGTGACCCAGAGCGCAGTAATCCACGCCCAGAGAGGCCAGCCGCTCGAAGGTCACGGGATTGTAGCGGCTCTCGGCGTTCTCGCCCGGCACCAGCTCGGCGTGCATCATAAGGATGTTTATCATGCCTTCTCTTGGCTTGAACTGGGTGAGCAGGCTTTCGGCCTCGATGGAATGGCGGAAGCCAAGTCCCCAGATGCAGGCGCTCACGTCGCCCTCCCGCACCTCCACGCACTCAAGGCCGCCCTTGAAGATGTGGACGTTCTCCGGCCACTGCTCGGTGACATAGACCGAGTCGGGCGTGGCGGGATCGTGGTTGCCGGGAGTGATGAGTACCCTTACCGGACATTCGGCGAGGATGCCCTGCACATCCAGCAGGAGCTGGTGGTCGCAGCGCAAAGAATCGAACAGGTCGCCGGCGATAAGCAGGGCGGCGGCCGAACGCTCGGTGCACATTCTGACTATCTCACGCAGGGTGTCCAGCTGTTCCAGCTTGCGGTTGGCAGCTATCTCCGGCGTGGAGGAAAAATACGAGCCGAGGTGAAGGTCGGCCGTATGGATTATCTTAAACACTCTCATTGCATTGTCTGCCCTTTCCATAAAGGTGTACATGGTTATATTACCACAGCCCGCGGCAAAACACAATATATGGAACGAAAATCATGTCGAATTTAAAAATTGCACAAGTTTTGGACAGATGAGCGGCGGCATCTCTCCCCTTTCACCCTTACTGGCGGTATATAAAATAACCTTACAATTATACCATAAGTCACTTTTCTTTCCCCGGGCGCTGTGATATACTCGAAGCGCAAAGGAGGTCGGGCGAATGAAGCTCAACATAGCCGAAAACATACGACAGCAGCGCAAGAGCCGCTCACTTACTCAGGAGCAGCTGGCCGAGGCGCTGGGAGTGACCGTGGGCGCGGTATACAAATGGGAATCGGGCCGGGCCACGCCGGATATATCTCTCATCGTGGAAATGGCGGCGTTTTTTGAGACCTCGGTGGATGTGCTGCTGGGCTACGAGCTGTTCCGCACCAGCGCCAAGCAGGCCGCCGAGAGCCTGCGCCGGGCGCGGCTGGACAAGCGTACGGAAGAGGGGCGGCGCATGGCCGAGGCCGCTCTGCAGAAATATCCAAACAGCTTTGAGGTGGTGTACGAGAGCGCGCTGCTCTACTATGTCTCCCTGACGCCCGACTACGCTCTGCGGGCCATCGAGCTTTTTGAGCGAGCCTGCGGACTGCTGGATCAGAACACAAGGCCGGAGATCGGGATCCTGAATATACGGGGCGACATTGCCGGGTGCTATCTTCTCCGGGGCGAGACCGACCGGGCCATCGACCTGCTCAAAAGCAACAACGACTGCGGCGTGAACAACGACATGATCGGGCTGATGCTGGCGCAGAGATGCGGCAAGCCCGAGGAGGCGCTGGAATATCTTTCCCGCTCCATCGGCAGCTGTATAGTCCGGCTGTACCGCACGGTGGTCGGTCTGCTCAACGCCTACTGTCAGCTGAAAAAATATGATCTCGCCCTCGACATTGCCATGTGGCTGCACGCGGTGTTCGCGGGAATGCGAGGCTCCGACGACTCGGTCTACCTCGACAAGGGCGATTCCATACTGCTGGTCCTGTGCGCTCATATGTCTCTGACACTGGGTGACAAGGACGCCGCCCGCCGCTGGCTGAAAGAGGCCCGGGCCACCGCTCTGCGCTTTGACGCCTCGCCCAACTACAGCCTGAGCGGTATAAAATTCTTCCACAGCACCGAGGAGGTCACAGCCTACGACGACATCGGCGAAAGCGCCGAGCAGGGCATACTCAGCTACTTTGCCGCCAACGGCGAGGACACCGCCGAGCTGGCAAAATTATGGGAGGAAATAAGCAATGAAGAAAAATAACGAAGCAAAGAAGATAAAAAATCAGCTTATAAACCGTTTTTACGAGGGCAACCGTATGCGCTGGTGGCTGGCCATGGTCTCCACTCTGGCGGCCTCGGCGGGCGTGCTGGTCATCTCATGGCTGCTGCAGGCGGTGGTGGACGCCGCCGCGGGCGTGGAGGGCACTCTCCCGCTGAACACGCTGGTGCTGATCGCGCTGGCGCTGTACGGAGCCATGGCCGTGCTGTATTTTATCCTCTACCACACAAAGCCGGTCTTTGTGTCCCGGGCCATGCGGCAGTACCGGGATCATGTGCTGGAGAATATCTCCCGCAAGGGCATAACCGCCTTCAGCGCCGAGGGCTCTTCCCTCTACACCTCCGCACTGTCCAACGACACGGCCATAATCGAAAAGAGCTACATCAACAGCACCTTTGACATCGCCACCCACATTCTCACCTTCGTGGGCGCCTTTGCCATGATGCTGTGGTACAGCCCGCTGCTCACTCTGGTGACCGTGGGCTTCACCGCACTGCCGGTGGTGGCCTCCCTCATAACCGGCAACCGCATCGCCAAGGCGGAAAAGACTCTCTCCGACCGCAACGAGGGCTATCTTGGCTATCTGCGGGACTGCCTGACCGGCTTTTCGGTCATCAAGAGCTTCAAGGCGGAGAAGCCCGTGCTGGAGCTGATGGCCGAGGCCAGCGCCAAGGTGGCCGCCGCCAAGTGCCGCCGGGACAAGATATCCATAATCGTGAGCACCATCGGCATGGCCGCCGGCACTCTGACCCAGCTGGGCGTGTTCTTCGTCAGCGCCTATCTGGCTCTCGCCGGCAAGGGCATCACTCCCGGCGTCATCATCCTTTTTGTCCAGCTGATAAACTTCGTCATCTCTCCCATCAGCGAGCTGCCTGTTCTGCTCAGCGAGCGGAAGGCGGCCAAGGCACTCATCGAGAAGATGGCCGAGGCTCTGGCGCTCAATGTGCGGCAGGAGGGCAAGGGCGAGGCCGCGTCCCTCGGCGAGGCCATCGAGCTGGAGAACGTCACCTTCGGCTACGAGGAGGGCAAGACCATTCTCAACGGCCTTTCCGCCCGCTTTGAGGCCGGAAAATGCTACGCCGTGGTGGGCGGCTCGGGCAGCGGCAAATCCACCCTGCTCAACCTGCTGGCCGCCTCCCGGGACAGCTACTCCGGCGCCATCCGCTTCGACGGCGACGAGCTGCGCTCCCTGAGCAGCGACTCCCTCTACGACCTTATCTCCATGGTGCAGCAGAATGTGTTTGTGTTCAACGCCTCCATCCGGGACAACATCACCATGTTCAGCGACTTCCCCGAGGAGGAGGTCAGCCGCGCCATCGAGCTGGCAGGTCTTTCCTCCCTCATTGCCCAGAAGGGCGAGGATTATCTGTGCGGCGAAAACGGCAGCGGTCTTTCCGGCGGCGAAAAGCAGCGGGTTTCCATTGCCCGCTCCCTGCTGAAGAAATGCTCTCTGCTGCTGGCCGACGAGGCCACCGCCTCTCTGGACGCCCACACCGCCGCGCAGGTGACCGAATCCATCCTCGGCCTCGAGGGCATGACCCGCGTCATGGTCACCCACGACCTCGACCGGGAGCTGCTCTCCCGCTGCGACGGCATCTTAGCCCTCAAGGGCGGAAGGATAGCCGAGGAGGGCACCTTCGAGGAGCTCATGGAGCGGAAGGGGTATTTCTACTCGCTTTATACGGTGTCGCAGTAACAATAAGGAAGAAAACACAAAACCGCCCCGGCACTCTCCGTTTTGGGAAAGCGCCGGGGCGGTAAGATTTTGGTTCTGAGCTAAGCTATTTTTCCGGAACGAGATCGGATACTTTCTTGCCGAAGCCGAGCAGAGAAGCATAATAGGAGTGATGAATGAAAAGAGCAATCAGCGATTCGGCGGCTGTAACCACAAGCACAAGCATATCGTTGTACCAATTTGGCGCAATAGAGTACATCATGTAGCTGAAATTAAACAGATAAACAATTCCCAGAACCGCCAATCCACATCCAAGGCCAATACGACTTATTCGCATTTTGCTCTCACTCACGCTTCGGGCTGTTTCATGTACAGCCAACTTGTAAATCGGACGGCTTGCAATCACAATAGCTATGGACGATAATGCAATCAGTGCAGTCGAAGACAATAGAGGAGCATCGAGAGTCAGCATGAAGGAATACAAACTGAAATAGGTAAACGGCGCGGTCAACGAGCACACTGATGCCATGATATTTGACGATTTTACGTCTTTTTCCGCCAGTATAGAATGTGGTTTTTTATTTTTACACGCCATGTAAAAGAGCATCACAGCCGCGGAAATCGGAAACGCGCATGACAGCAAATTGATAATAACAATAAATATATTCCAGAGAAAATCGCCAACTACGGCGTAAGGTTCATCCTGGGGTATCTCAGACAACGGAATAACCCATTGCGCCTGCACAATAATCCACTGAATAAACACCACTGCCACCGCCGCAGCGAAAACCACCGCAAGCCAGACCGGTGTCTTTTTCTTCATGGATTCATCCCACAGCCGCTGGATGGACATCTGCTCTCTGCCGGTGTCAGCTCTTGCCGTGCGGTCTGTTACTGTCTCGGCCTGCGCACCGGTTTCAGCTTCCGCGTTCGCGTCCCGGAAAGCCGCCAGCGGCTCCCTGAGCTTGATGCTGAACACGCTGGAATGCAGCTCGTGAGCGTGCACACGCTGGCTGTTGGTGAAGTCGGCTATGAGGTTTGCGTTTACGCGGCTGTCAGGCACCTTTTCAAGGTAGATGATGTGCAGCTTCTTGCGCAGATTGATCGCGTAGGTGCACTCCTTGATGACTTCGTGGCTGGCCATGGAATCTCCGGTGACAAAGACCATAAAAACAGCGCAGTCCCGTATGTGCTCGTTGATAACTCCGCGCCATTCATCGGTGGGAGTTATTCCCTCGTCATACCAGATGCGGTAGCCCTCCCGGTGCAGCTGACTTAGAATAGGATAAACCCGAGAGCTGTCCTTGTGGCTGTAGCTGACGAAGATATACGGCTCGCCGCCGCTGTACGCATGGAAGTAATCGTTCATACACTTTTCCTCCCTATGTGCCTTTTAGACCATTATAAAGCCCTTTTCCGACCGCGTCAACCGGATATTGACAAACTGTTTGTCATTCATTTCATTTCTATAATTCACAAAACTTCCACTTGAAGACGGCGAGGCTTTCGTCTATAATATATGTGTATTGTACACTTTCGGATTAAATCGACGCGATTTTTTGGTAATTTATTGCATTGAAGCGACAACATATTATATTTTCCGCAAAGGAGCGTGACAGAATGGTCAATGAACTGGCCGGCTACACGAAGAAGAAGGATTACCTCGTCTGCGTGGACAGCGACGGCTGCGCCATGGACACCATGGACATCAAGCACATCCGCTGCTTCGGCCCCTGCATGGTCAGCGAGTGGGGGCTTGAGCAATGGGTCGACGATATCCTCGCCCGCTGGAACGACATCAACCTCTACACCATGACCCGGGGCATCAACCGCTTCAAGGGTCTGGCCATGGCTCTGGGCGAGATAAGCGAAAAATACCGCCCGATCGAAGACCTCGGTACCCTCACCCGGTGGGTGGAGGAGAGCGGTGAGCTTTCCAACGACGCTCTCGGCCGGGCCATTGAACAGCATCCGGACAGCGTCGCGCTGAAAAAGGCGCTGTCGTGGAGCCTTGCGGTGAACAAGTCCATCGCAGCCCTTCCCGACGAGAGCAAGCTGCCCTTCGCCATGGTAGGCGAGGCGCTGGCCTTCGCTCACGAGCGGGCCGATGTGGCCATCGTTTCCAGCGCCAATCCCGACGCGGTGCTGGAGGAATGGGAGCGCTTCGGTCTGCTGGAGCACACCGACATCGTTCTTGCCCAGAACGCGGGCAGCAAGGCCTTCTGCATCGGCGAGCTGCTGAAAAAGGGCTACGCCGCCGACCATGTCGTAATGTGCGGCGACGCTCCGGGCGACCTGAAGGCGGCCCGGGACAACGGAGTTTTTTATTATCCCATACTTGTGCGGCGGGAGAAGGAAAGCTGGGAGGAGTTTATCTCTCAGGCCTTCGAGCGGCTGCTGAACAACACTTACGGAGGAGAATATGAAAGACAAAAAGAATCTGAATTCACCGAAAATCTCGGCGGCTAAAAAGCCCCGCAAAAAGGGCAAGGGCGTGCTGAACACCGTTGACCTGCTGGCCAGACCCTACTGCCTCTCCCCGGAGGACATCAGCTGGGTCAAGGAAACCATCGAGGGCATGAGCGCCGAGGAGAAGGTGGGTCAGCTCTTCTTCCAGCTGACCGCCGGAATGGACGAGGATTATCTGCGGGAGCTGATGGAGAAATACCATCTGGGTGGCTGCCGCTACAACAATATGCCCGGCGCCGCTGTGCAGATGCAGAACCGCATCCTCCAGAAGTACGCCAAGGTGCCCATCTTCATCGCCTGCAACACCGAGGCCGGCGGCAACGGCTCCTGCTCCGACGGCACCTACATCGGCAGCGGCATCAAGATCGGCGCCACGGAAAAGACCGGGCACGCCCATGATCTTGGCCGTATGTCCAACGAGGAGGCCGCGGCCATCGGCTGCAACATGGCCTTTGCTCCGGTGTGCGACATCCTTTACAACTGGCAGAACACCGAGGTGGTCACCCGTGCCTTCGGCTCCGACCCGGAGAAGGTTGCCGCCATGAGCAAGGCCTACCTCGAGGGCGCCCACACCATCCCCGGCTTTGCCTGCGCCGCCAAGCACTTCCCGGGCAACGGTCAGGACTTCCGCGACGCCCACATCGCCAACAACGTCAATTCCTTCAACGAAAAGCAGTGGATGGCCTCCTACGGCCTTGTATACAAGACCCTCATCGACGCCGGTCTTGACGCCATCATGGGCGGTCACATCATGATGCCCGAGTATATGCGCGCCATCAAGCCCCGCATAAAAGACGAGGAAATGCTGCCCGCCACCCTCTGTCCCGAGATCATGACCGGGCTGCTCCGCGACAAGCTGGGCTTCAACGGCATGGTGGTCACCGACGCCAGCCACATGGTGGCCATGACCGACCGCATGACCCGCAAGGAGATGCTGCCCGCCAGCATCAACGCCGGCTGCGATATGTTCCTCTTCTTCAACGACCCGGAGGAGGATTTCGCCACCATGCTGGAGGCCTACACCACCGGCATCATAAGCGAGGAGCGCATGAATCAGGCGCTCACCCGCATCCTCGGCCTGAAGGCTCACATGGGCCTGCACCGCAAGGCAAAGGAGGAGCTGGTTCCCGCTCCCGAGGCTGTGGCTCAGACTCTGGGCAAGGAGGAGTACTCCGCCGCCGCCAAGGCCATCAGCGCCGACAGCGTGACGCTGGTCAAGTATCTTGACCCGGCCGTTCTGCCTCTCACCCCGGAAAAATACAAGCGCGTTATGATAGTATACGTCAAGGGCGCTGCCGGCCCCATGGACGCCCTCGTGCAGATGGCCATGGGCGGCGGAGCCGGAAAGAAGAATCCCGCCGAGGATCTGCGCGACCGGCTGATCGAAAAGGGCTTCGACGCCTTTATCTACGAAAGTCCCCTCGAGAAGATAAAGCAGCAGCTCGCCGCCGGAGAAAAGCCCAACCTCAACCTTTACTTCGCCGGCAAGAACGCCATCAAGGACTTCGTATCCGAACAGGATCTGGTCATCACCCTCTGCGACGTGGCCAACGGCCGTCCCAGCTTCGGCCTTTCCAAGGGCGGCGGAGAGATCCCGTGGTATGTCTTTGAGCTGCCCGTGGTGGCCATCAGCGTCAACACGCCCACCATGCTGGCCGACATTCCTCAGGCGCGCACCTACATCAACGCCTACGACTCCAAGCCGGACACCATGGAGGCGCTGGTGGACAAGCTCATCGCCGGAGCCGATGCCTTTGAAGGCACCGATCCCATCGACAGCTTCTGCGGTCTGTGGGACGCTCATATCTGATTTTCAGCAGCTGATTCCCGGCCGCTCTCCGCTTTGGAGGGCGGCCGTTGTTTATTTAAAGAATAAGGAGCGGAGAATAATAAATTTCCGGGTGTCTGAGAGAAACAAACAAGTTGCACAATAACACCCTTAAAATTCTGTGCAGTCCCGAGAAAACGATTTCCAGCATATCTTTGGCATTGCCATTGTGAGGCCGCTGTGATAGAATGAATCTGATAATGTCACGAAGGTGCGGAAATTTGCGTTTTGCTGTTGTTACTTGCGTTTTTCTATCCTCAAGCGGCATGGCAAGCGATTTTTGACGGCTTTTGTGACAGGTTTAGTAAAGGTTTCAAAATCAGAAATCGAAAACAGGGAACCAAAATCAGAAAAGAAAGGGCGAAACTCATGGAACGAATGGAACAGAAGATCAAGAGATTGATCCGCGTCGCCGGAAAGCGGACGACGGCCGTTGTGCTGGCGCTGCTCATGGTGGTCAGTATGCTGCCGGTCGTGTGGCCGTCTGTGTCGGCGGCGGATTATGTATGCGGCCTTGAGGAGCACACTCACAGCGAGGAGTGCGCCGAGGCGGCCTGCGAAAAGGCCGAGCACGCTCACACCGACAGCTGCTATCCCGCCGAGGAGCCCGACTCCGAGGTCACCGAAAGGGTCGAGGCGGAAAAGAATATTCCCGTCATCCCGGTCTCCGGCTCTGACGCCAAGGACGCTGTCGTGTCCGCCGGCGATGTTTCGGGCAGTGATGTGTCCGGCAGCGACATCGACCTTATCGAGGCCTTCCCCGTCTTTGCCCAGAGCGCGGCTGTGGACGGCGTGGTGGTCAGCGTTTCCGCGCCCATCGGCGTGTTCCCCGCGGGCGCCGAGCTGAGCGTGAGCAAGGTCAGCGCCTCCACCCAGAGTCAGGTGGACGCCCTCATCGGCGAGGCTGACGACAGCTTCACCTTTGACATCAAGGTGCTGCTGGACGGCGAGGAGATCCAGCCCGACACTGCCTATGGCGAGGTGTCCGTGCGTTTCTCTCTTGATGTACCTGCCAATGCCGAGGTCGAGGTCTATCACATCGACGACGGCATGACCGAGGCTGATGCCATGGCTCCCGTGGTGGGTGACAACTCGGTTGCTGTGGTGACCGATTCCTTCTCTGTTTTCACCGTTACCTTTACCTATGGCGAGGACGGCACCTACGAGCTTGAGTGGGAATATGACAAGACCAACAGCGTCAAGCTGTCCGAGATTCTTGCCGGGCTTGGTGTTACTGATGAGGTCACCGCAGTGACCAGCAGTGCGGCGGATACCGTTTCTGCTGTGCAGAACGGCACCGATTGGGATATAACCATGGTCAAACCCTTTGTTTCCACTTCTCCCGTCACCCTCACCGTTACCACCGCCGGCGGCGATGTCACCGTTGAGCTTACGAGCAATTTAAAATATGCGGGTACCTCCGGCACCTGTTCGTGGGTTGTAACCAATGCTCCGGATTATATAATGACCATTTTCCCTACCGATGGTTTATCTGGTACCCTTGAGGTCCGCCAAAGTGACCCGTGGAGTTTAGGTAATCCGGGTTGGGGTTGGGGGGCCGCTAATAGCGCTATTTATTCCGGCGGCTCACCGCGTGCTGATGTAAAGAAAGTTATTGTAAAGCCGGGCGTTAAGGCCGTAGGTCATACAAATTATCTGTTTTGCTTTAATTCTTGTAAAGAGATTGATATAAACGCCCTGGATGTTTCTGAGGTTACTGATTTTTCCAGTACTTTTTCTTCCGGAGCGATTCAGAATATTGACATTTCCAATTGGGACATCACTAATGCCACAACCATGAACGGGATGTTTAATGGTACCGGTATAAAATCCAGTGCAGATATTAATTTTGGCGATTACAAGGAGCTTCCCAATCTGAAAAGTATTAAGCAGATGTTCCGTGATTGTAATTCGCTGACATCCTTTGATTTCAGCGATTTCAACCTTGACACGAGAGCGGTTGAGGATATGTCAATTTTATTTAATTCATGTGATACACTTAAATCAGTGAACCTTACCGGTCTGGTAACGGATAATGTCACAAATATGTCCTCTTTATTTATGTACTGCGAGAAGCTCGAAGAAGTTAATTGGGGCAATATCAACACGCAGAATGTGACTAATTTCAGTTGTATGTTTACCTATTGCTCAAGTCTGCCGTCGATTGACCTGAGCAAGCTGGATACATCCAACGGTACAGACTTTTCGGCCATGCTTGCCAACTGCAGCAGTTTGACCGAGCTTGACCTGACAAGCCTGAATTTATCAAACGCTACAGATACACAGGCGATAATCGGCACACGATCTCACATTATGAAGTATGAGATTCCTGCTTCCTGGAAATCGTCACATGATTCACAGTATTATAATGATTATTATCGTCCTCCTTATTACGGCAGCGACAAAGGGCATAATGTTATAAAGGTTGCCAACGGTACTCTTTCCTATATTCCTGATAAAGCTAGCTACTACTATGTAGAGTCAGTAACCATTCACGACAACGGTGTTGACACAGTTGTAAATCTTGAGGATTATCCTGAGTCTTACCCCTATTTCACAGGCGACATGACCGCAACAGTAATCTTCGGCAAACCCATCACCATCACCTTCAAGGATTCCGTTGATGAAGCCGAGATCGATGTTGTCAGTGGTATCATTAAGGGAACTCCCTTTGAAGTTCCCGATACTCCTGCACATGAGGGTCTTGAGTTCCTTTACTGGTCGGCTGAAAGAAACGGCGAGACCGAAATTGACCTTAATACCATCGGCACGGATATGACCGTCTGGGCTGTCTACGGCGCGGATATTACCTACGCCGCGGGCACTGACGCTCCCACCGCCGCCGCTGACGCTCTGCCCGAAGCAGACAGCGTTATCTACGGCACCAAGTACACCGCAGAGGCTCCCGAAGCCATCACAGGCTACGCCTTCGACGGCTGGTACACCGACGCAGACTGCACCGCGGCCTTCACCGACGGCACCGCCATCGAAAAGGACACCACCCTCTACGGCAAGTGGACTGTCGAACAGTTCACCGTAACCTTCAAGGACTCCACCGACGACAGCACCATCGGCGAGGTGACCGTTGATTCCAACACCGCCGCCACCGCTCCCGCCGCTCCCACTCACGAAGACCTTGAGTTTGTCCGCTGGGCAACCGAGAAGAACGGCGAGACCGAAGCTGACCTTACCGCTGTCACCGAGGATATGACCGTCTGGGCTGTCTATAAGGAACCCCGTGACTCCATCACCGGCGCTCCCTCCGTTGTGTTCGATAAGGCCAGCAAGACCTTTGAGACTAACGAGGAGATCAAGTTCAAGGCTGTCGGCTTCTGGGCTGACAGCACCACCACCGACTTCATCGACGGCGACGAGCGTTATGTGCCCCTCAACTGGCACCACGCCGATCCCTCCGGCGACTTCGGCGGCAAGACCGCTCCCACCGACACCTACACCGGCTCCTTCAAGCAGTCCAGCGCCGGAACCTACACCCTCAAGGTGGAGTTCCGGAAGTATGTCTACGAGGACGGCGCATGGGTCGACAAGGGCATCGTCACCGTTGACACCCAGTACAAGGTGACCGCTCCCAGCGGCGGCTCCACCATCGTTCCCGACACCGGCGACCACGGCGTCTCCGGCACCGTGGCTCTCTATGTGCTGCAGATCGCCATTCTCTCGGCTCTCCTGTGCGTGTTCAGCGCCAAGAAGCTCAGAAAGACCGGCGAGGCCGAATAATCACAGCTGAATAAAAAGCCGTCAGGGCTGACGCGGATCTGTTGATGCGCGTCAGCCCTGAGTTTTTTTATGTCTTGATATATCTCTGATTCCGGCTGTTCGGCTTGTCAGGAATGGTCATGCGAACAAGATTCATTTCCAGCGCCGGACGCAGATAGTTTCTGCGAAGACCCTCTCTTGAGCTCAGACCAAGCCGCTCCATAAGCGCGCTGCTTGTATATGCTGTATCGTATTCCATCACCGCAAGAAGTTTCCTGACGCTTTCTGATTCCAGCTCACCGTCATCGTTTATCTGCACTGAAATATCATCCAGAATCCTATCGGTCTGCGACAGCATGAATTCAATGAACGCGGTGGATTCTCCGTCAACATGACAGCGAGCAATAGCTTCGTAATATTCGTTCTGGAACTTTTCTATCTGACTCTCGATCGGGATATATTCAAATATGGGCTTCCATTTTGAAAGGATAGCCGTGTGCCACAATCTTGCCATTCTTCCGTTGCCGTCAGAAAACGGGTGAATGAAAACAAACTCGTAATGGAACACACTGCTCATTATCAAGGGATGCACCTGAGCTTTCGCGCGGGTCATCCAGTCAAACAGCTCGCCCATAAGCTGCGGTACAAGCCGGGCAGGCGGTGCCATAAAAATGCACTGATTCCCGTTGAAAACGCCTTCCTCTCCACGGCGGAAGTCTCCTGATTCGTCCACAACATACTTTGTCATAATGCCGTGAAAGAGCTTCAGGTGTTCAATGCTGAACGGGTCGATCTCGGAAAGCCTTTCGTAAGCGGCATAGGCGTTTTTTACTTCCTGTATCTCCCGCCGCTCTCCCAACACGGTTTTGCCGTTTATCACATCTCTGACCTGTCCGAGGGATAATGAGTTGGCCTCAATTTTGAGCGAGGAATGAATGGATCTGATTCGGTTGTTTCTCCTCAGGTGCGGTTTTGATCCCATGCCGCTTGCAGCTGTTATGCGCCCGATCTTTTCGGAAACGGACGATACATAAGACAGGATCGTGTCACTGATTGTAAATGGCGGTTTGTAGTCTTCCATAATGCCCCCCTCCGATTACTTCCGTATTATCTTCCGTATTATCTTCCGTATTATCTTGCGTACTATCCTCCTCTATTATACACATAACACCCAAGCATTTCAATAGTCGGCGAGCGCGGTGCAATTCAAGCGGCGGTCTCGGCGCGAATCGTCCGTTAAAGAATAAAGAATGAAGAATGAAGAATAAATAATAAAGATAATGATAAAGCGGTGCGCCAAGGGAGCCTTTCCCTCGGCGCACCGCCGTTGTATCATGTTATTGAACCGCGATCAGTTCTTCTCCAGAGCCAGAGTTCTGGTGGTCAGGTCGCAGACCTCGGCGGGGCCGAAGTACTGGATGGCACCGGGATAGACATAGCAGGTCTCAACAGCCCACTCGGCGCGGTTGGCCTCGAAGAACTTGAAGGGCTTGCCTTCCAGCTCGACCAGAGCCTTGCGGATAACGGGCTTGTCTTCGCCGTTTCTTCTCTCGATGTTCATCATCTTGGTGATGGGCATACCGCCGGCGACCCACTCCTCAGCGGGCTTGGAGAGGTTGGAAACCTTGGAGAGGTATCCGGTGTAGCCGTACTGGATGAGCATGAAGGCGTTGTAGCCCAGAGAGTAGCAGTAGCCGGCGACGAAGTTGGAGGGGAAAGCGCAGCGGCCTTCGTAGCCCAGGAAGTGATGCAGAGCGGAGAACTTGCCGCTGTAGGTGCCGGCAGCCTTGCGGGCAGCCAGATTGTCCTTGACCAGAGCGGAGAACAGCTTCTCGGACTCGATGAGGGAAACCTGAACGTTGCCGTGAGGATCGCGCTCGAGGAAGAGCTGCTGCTGGATGCTCTCGGGCAGGATGGCGAAAACAGCCATGGACTCCTTGGTCAGGCCGTTCTCGATGTAGGCGTACTTGTCCTTCCAGGTGGGCAGAGCGTTGAACTCGGCGGTCTTCTCGCCGGCCAGCAGCTCGTTGATCTCAGCGATGGGCACGGAGAACTCGGGAACGAACTCGACGATGCCCTCGGGAATGATGGCCACACCGAAGTTCCAGCCCTTGGCGGCACGGTTGGCGACGGAGTCGGCGATGTAGTCGGCGATCTGAGCCAGAGACATCTTCTTGGCGGCGACTTCCTCACCGATCAGGCAGATGTTGGGCTGGGTCTCCAGAGCGCACTCAAGGGCGACATGGGAAGCGGAACGGCCCATGACCTTGATGAAGTGCCAGTACTTCTTGGCGGAGTTGGCGTCACGCTCGATGTTGCCGATGATCTCGCTATAGGTCTTGGTGGCGGTGTCGAAGCCGAAGGAGCACTCGATGTCGTCGTTCTTCAGGTCGCCGTCGATGGTCTTGGGGCAGCCGATGACCTGCACGCCGGTGTTGTGGGCTGCGAAGTACTCGGCCAGAACAGCGGCGTTGGTGTTGGAATCGTCGCCGCCGATGATGACGATGGCGGTGATGCCGTGCTTCTTGCAGACCTCAGCGGCAATGGCGAACTGCTCTTCGCTCTCCAGCTTGGTTCTGCCGGAGCCGATAATGTCGAAGCCGCCGGTGTTTCTGAACTGATTGATATATTCATCGTCAAAAATCAGATAGTCGTCCTCCAGCAGACCGCTGGGGCCGCCCTTGAAGCCGTAAAGGACATTCTCCTTGTCGGTGGCCTTCAGAGCGTCGTAGAGACCGCAGACGACGTTGTGTCCGCCGGGAGCCTGACCGCCGGAGAGGATAACGCCGACGACCTGCTTCTTGGCCTCAGAGGTGTTCTGACCCTTCTGGAAGGTGATCTCGTTCTTGCCGTAGGTGTTGGGGAACAGAGCCTTGATCTTCTCCTGATCCGCAACGCTCTCGGTGGCGCTGCCGTCCTTGACGCAGATCTCGGAGATGCCGTTTCTCAGCATTCCGGGCAGCTTGGGATCATACTGGTATCTTGCAATCTGGAGAGGGGACAGTTTCATCTTAAAAATACACTCCTTAAGTTGATTTAGTTAGATTACCAACTACGCATTATACCTTATTTCATATCAAAGGTAAATAGTCATTTCTTATAATTTTCTGTAAAGGATGCGCGAGGAAAATACCCTTTTTCCGCAAGCCGAAAGCCGCCTCCGGCCGGATGGCCGAGGGCGGCTTCTGTCGCGCGGCTTTACGGCCGCAGCATTATTTGCTCTTCTTGCTTTTTTTGCTCTTTTTCTTCTTGCTGTTGAATATACGCCTGAATATAAGGGTGCCCGTGAGAAACAGCGTGCAGCCTATGCCGATCATTGCTATGCCGCCCACCTTTTCGCCGTCGGCGATCATTGCCGCGCCGTTCACGGCAAAAACCACTGTTATGGCAGCGAACACCATCCAGAACAGACTGCCGATTGAGAAATTGTTATCCGGATCTCTTACACTGAACAGCGAATAAACCAGCACAAACAGCGATATCGCTATACAGATGATGCCAAGCCTCAGCACGGAGCGGCCGTCGTTTTCGATGATGTAATCGGGCTCCTTGGAGTCGATGGTGTATTCCTTGGTGCCGCCTATGCCCCGGGACTGGTAGCTGCTCTCGGTGTTGGTATAGGTCTGGCCGTCGTAGGTGTATTCGTACTTATATCTGTACTTGTACCGGTCGCGGTCGGAGTCGTAGGAGCTGTCCATGTCCACGATGGTGGCTTCCACCGTGACGGCCCGGGCGATGCGCTCCTCATAGGTGAGCACCTTCTCGGCGCCGGTGACTGTGCTGATCGCGCCGACGGCCAGTATGCCCACGATAACGACCCACACCAGCAGCGGTATTCTGGAAAGAAGGGTTTTCAGCTTTACGCCCGAGGAGGCTTTTTCATAATTCTCCTGCTCCTTCTGAACATAGGCCTTCTTTTCCTTCTTTGTTGCCTTCACGCTTGCGCCGCCCGGTCCGCCAAAGGCCGACCGGTACATGGCCGCGATCAGGCTGAACACTCCGACGACCACCAGCACGCGACTGATAAGCGTCAGCACGAAGGAGAGTATTTCGGCAAACTGTGTGGTGCCCTCCATTTTCGGAGAGAGGATCGCCATTACAACGGTCAGCACGATGCCGGCCAGCAGGATAAGCGCCGCCCTGACCTCCCTCCGGCGGATCAGCTTCACACGGGTATCCACCTCGGTGTGGAGATCCTCCTGCTCGACGGCGGTCATCTCCTCGGTGGGCTGCTCGGCCTCGGCGACGGTTTCCTCGGCGGCAGGCTGCTCAGTTTCGGAGACAGCTTCCTCAATAGCGGGCTGCTCGGGTTCGGAGATAATTTCCTCGGTTACAGTCTGCTCGATTTCCGCATTTTCCGATAAATTCTTTTCCATGTTTTCACCCCTGATTTTCTTTTGTCCCAATTTGAAATTTCGTTCAGCCTCGGCTGTGATACTATCCTATCACGAACAAGTGGATTTTTCAATCATTTGCGGAAAATCGCTTCTTTTGGCTTTGTTTCAGCCTTTCCACGGTCTCCGGGAGCCAAGCCAGCCCTTTTCCTTCCAGTATTCCTTCTCGCTGGGCGACGAGCCCATGCCCGCGGACTGCATCATTCTCATGGCGCCGAACATAAAGCGTGTCTTTATGCCAACCCTCGGCTTTTTGCCGCCGGACAGCTTTTTTGCCAGTCTGGCGATGTCTTTTTCTATTTTCGCCTTTTTCTTCGGCTTGACCATATCCCAGTTCACGGCCTGCACGGCCACTCCGTAGGTTTCGATCTGAGGCACGCCCATGTAGAAAAGGGCGTTGGCCACATCCTCAACGGCGGTTTTTGTGCCCCTACCTGCGGCGGTGGAGACTACAACTGCCTTCTTGGAGAACATACAGGCCCGGGGACGGTGAACCATCCACCATGTAAAGGTCAGGTCGATAAAGGACTTCATGGGCGCGGAGGCTCTCATGCAATAGGTAGGCGTGGTGAAAACCAGCAGGTCGGCCGCCTCAACGGCCTCCATGATGACCCGCTTCTCCTCGTAGAAGGGGCAGTGCTCGTCCCCTTCGAGGCACTTGCAGCAGCCCAGGCAGAAATGCTCAAGGTCTCTGGGCAGGAAAAACTCGGTGATCTCCTTTTCGCCGGTGATCATTTCGGCGATCATGCGGCCTATGCGGCAGGAGCTGCCGGCGTGGTTCTGTCCGTGGATAAGTACGATCTTCATTTCTTTTCTCCCTTTCCGTAAAGCTGGTTGAACTGTCTTATGTGCCGCTCGATGAGCGCAAGGGCTTCCGGCTCTCTTTCCGGGTGACGGTCGCACAGGGTAAGCATCAGGTTGATGGGAGCGTAAAACTCCAGCGCCATCACCTCGGCATCCGTTCCCTCAAGAATCCCACCGGCGCACAGCATGGCAAGCATCGCTCCCTGATAGGTCAGCGGGTCGTCCACATACTGCCGGGTGAAGAGCCGTGCCAGCTCGGGGTCATTATACTGCTCGAGGGTCAGCATCCTGCGCACCTTCCGGGTGTATTCGTCGTGGAGGAAATAGCCGAACAATCCCAGACCCATTTTTACCAGCTCATCCTCCGACACCGCCGAGAAAACCGCCGCGTCGGCTCCGGCGTCGCTGCCGTTCATGCCGGTTTCCCCGGCGCGCAGGTCGTAGCTTTTCTTCATCTCATCCAGAATGGCGTTGAATATCTCCTGCTTGCTGCTGAAGTGCTTATACAGTGACGGCGCCTTGATACCCACCGCTTCGGCGATCTGCGCCACATAGACATTGGCGTAGCCCCTTTCGGAAAAGAGGGTCAGCGCCGCGTCCAGTATCCTTTTCTTCGTGTTCAATCCTTTTCCTCCTTCGCAAAAAGCTAATCGGGATTAGCCATATTATAGGCTAATCCCGATTAGCTGTCAAGTGTTTTTTATTATGAAAACAAAAAAATCCGGGCGAAAAGCTCCGCCCGGATTTCTGTCCGGAATTGTCAGTCGGCAATCGTGATCTTCACGCCGCCGCTGGAGGTGTTTATCTCGCAGGTGCCGCCCTCGGGATCCTGATCGGGGAGGTCGATGCCGCCGCTGGAGGTGTCCACATCGAACAGCTTGGAGGTGAGCAGGGTGCCCTTGACGCTGCCGCTGGAGGTGTTCACTATGATACTCTGCGCGTCGGAGCGGTCGAACTTGACGCTGCCGCTGGAGCTTTCGATTTCCAGCTCGCCGGCGATGACATCGGCCACGGAGACCGCGCCGCTGGTAGACTGCAGGCTGATCCTATCGGCGCTGACATCGTCCAGAGCAACGCCGCCGCTGGAATTCTCGGCTTCAACGCTTTCGGCGGTCAGGTCGGTCATGGAGATCTTGCCGCTGGAGGCGGAGACGCTGACCGAAAGGGCGGTCATGTCGGAAAGATCGACCGAGCCGCTGGAGGTGGACACTTCCACGTCACCGGCCGTGCCGCTGACGGTGGCTCTGCCGCTGGTCACCTCCACGACGAGACTGTCGGAAATGTTCGCAAAGCACTCCATGGAACCGCTGGTGGAGTTCAGCTCGGCGGAAACGACGCTGAAATCGCCGGGAACGGAGATTCCTCCGCTGGTGCTTTCCAGCTTCAGAGAGTTATACTCGCTCTTGGGCAGGTAAAGGGTGACGGACAGCTGCTCGGCAAAGGATATGCCGATGGAAATGCCGGCGGGCTTGGACTTGCCCACAACGGTCAGAGTGTCGTCCTTGACCTCTGCGGTGTATTCCACACGGTCGCTGTCGCGGCACACTACTCTGCACTGGCCGTCCTGAGAGGGCTCGAGGATGATCCGCGCCGAAGCAGTGTCAACGCTTATATTGGAAAAATCCTCGGTAATGTCAAAGGTGGTGGTCACATAGTTCTCGCTGCTGAGCGCGGTGGTGTCGCAGCCGGAAAGGCCAAAGGCGGCAGCGGCGACGGTAACTCCGGCAAAAATGAGCACCAGAGCGACGATAATGGCGACTAAAGTTGAACCTTTCATTTCTCATTTTCCTTTCTGATAAGGCAGAATTTGATGCCTCTGAATATACTCTTTGTCAGGGCGGCGACACCCTTGGCCGCCAGATTGGAAAGCAGGAACATGAATATGGCGATACCGGCGCACACAAGTCCGGCTCCCACAAGCATCAGCCCGATGACCGGACTGACGATGAAGATGGCCGCCAGACCGCCCGCCACAGCGGCGACGCCCGCCACAGCCAGAGACAGCGCCACCGCGTACAGCGACAGCACTATAGCCAGTACGCTCACATACAGCGACAGCACCACGGCAAATGCCGCGATCAGCAGGGACAGCCACAGAGGCGAGCCGAGGATAAGGAGGGCGATCTCCCAGCCGCTCAGGCTCCGGGAGGGCTTGACCTTCTCCTTGACCAGCTTGGTGATAGGCACATCCTCAACTATCCGGGCCACGATCTCGTCCAGCGAGCCCAGCTCGGCCACGGCCTGCTCCTCGCTCATTCCGTCCTCCACCCGGTCGTTTATCATTTCCTCGTAGTAGGCCAGAGAGCCTTCCCTGTCCTCGGCAGGCAGAGCGCTTATTCTGCTTTCCAGCTCCGCCAGAAACCGCTGTTTATTCATCTGTATCTTCCTCCCTCATTATAAACCGGCAGATGGACGATATCTCCTCCCACTCCTCGGAAAAGGCGCTGATCCGCTCAAGACCCGCCGGCGTGATGTGATAATACTTTCTCAGCCGCCCGTTGTGCTCCACCGAGTAGACCGACAGATAATCGGAGCTTTCCAGCCGGCGCAGAATGGGATACAGAGTGGATTCTGAGATATTTACATAGGGGCTGACATCCTTGATTATCTGGTAACCGTAGGAATCCTTTATCTTTATGGCCGCCAGAACGCACACATCCAGCAGTCCCCGTTTGATCTGAACATCCATGCAATACCTCCTTTCGCGGTATACTATATCACGCATAGTATTATCTGTCAAGAGGTATTGTAAAAAAAAAGCAGGAGGGCTGCCCGGCGTTTCGGACAGCCCTCTCTGGTGTTAGGATAATTATTATACTTCGGTCATCCACAGGCCGTGGAGGTTGCAGTAGGCATACACAGCCACCGGCTTTTCGTCGGCCAGAGCGAAGGTGACCTCCGGCGCGCCGTCCACAGCAAGGCACTTGCGCTGGCCGCCCCGGTCGGTCTGCAGATAGACCCACTGGATGCTGTGCTCAGCGGTCATGGGATGAGCCACCGAGCCAACGGAAACGCGGACGATGCTGTTTTCCACGGTGACCACGGGAATGTGCTTTTCGGCGCTGGCCTCGACGGTGCCGGGCTCCAGCAGCTTCATCTTCTGGCCGCAGCACATCATGGGCACGCCGGCGTCATGGATAAGACCGACGATGTTTCCGCAGTGCTCGCAAATAAAGAATCTGGTTTCAGACATGATTTTTTCCTCCGCAACCGTTATTTTATTTCTTCAAAGTCCGCGGCGCCATGCTTGCACAGCGGGCAGATGAAGTCCTCGGGAAGGGTGTCGCCCTCGTAGACATATCCGCATATCTTGCACACAAAGCCCTTCTTGCCCTCGGTGTCGGGCTTGGGCTTGACGTTGTCCTGATAGTAGGTGTAGGTCATGGTGGGGCGGTCGGATATCACTCTTGCCTCGGTGATGGAGCAGATGAACATTCCATGGGTGTCGAGGTCGACGTACTGCTCCACCTTCAGGGACATGAAGGAGTTGATATACCGGGGAAGGAACACAAGGCCGTTGTCCGAGCGCAGGGGCTGGCAGTCGGCGAATTTATCCACATTCCGGCCGCTGACAAAGCCGAAGGTCTCAAAGACCTTGAAGGGAGCGTCCTCGGTCAGGCAGTTGATGTTCATTTTGCCGGTCTGGCGGATGATGTGGTGGGAGTAATTTTCCTTGCTGATGGTCACGGCGACACGGTTGGGAGTGTTGGTGACCTGAGTGACGGTGTTGACGATGAGGCCGTTGTCCTTTTTGCCGTCGTTGCTGGTGACGACATAGAGGCCGTAGCCGATGTTGAAAAGGGCGCTGAGGTCGTTTTTGTCGGCGGTGGAATCCTGCCGGGCGAGGTATTCCATACACAGCTCACCGGCAAGAGCGTCCAGCTGGGCGGTGCTTTCCTCGTTGAGAGCGGAGAGGATCTTCACCGTGGTGTCGGTGTAGGTCAGGTTCTTGCTCTTTTCAAACATTCCCTTCATCACTCTGGCGGCAACGGGAGCCCAGCTGCCGTTTTCGATGAAGGCGACGGTGCGGTTGCTGAAGTTGCGCTCGGTCAGGTGGGTTATGAACTCGCGCATGAAGGGGAATATCTCGGCGTTGTAGGTGGTGGTGGCCAGCACCAGCTTGCTGTAGCGGAAGGCATCCTCCACGGCCTCGGCCATGTCGCAGCGGGCAAGGTCGTTGACAACCACCTTGGGGCAGCCGTTGGCACGCAGCTTGTCGGCCAGCAGGGTGACCGCCTTTTTGGTGTTGCCGTAGACCGAGGTATAGGCGATGACGATGCCCTCCTCCTCGGGCTGATAGCTGGACCAGGTGTTGTAGAGGTCGAGGTAGTAGCCGAGGTTCTCGGTGAGCACCGGGCCGTGCAGCGGGCAGATGATCTGAATATCAAGACCGGCGGCCTTCTTGAGCAGGCTCTGGACCTGAGCGCCGTATTTGCCCACTATGCCGATGTAGTAGCGGCGAGCCTCGCAGGCCCAGTCCTCCTCCACATCCAGAGCGCCGAACTTGCCGAAGCCATCGGCGGAGAAGAGCACCTTGTCGGTGCTGTCGTAGGTGACGATGACCTCGGGCCAGTGGACCATGGGCGCGGTCACAAAGGTGAGCTGATGCTTTCCGAGGCTGAGGGTGTCGCCCTCGCCCACCACGATCTGGCGGTCGGCAAAATCGGTGCCGAAGAAGTTTTTCATCATGGCGAAAGCCTTGGCCGAGGAGACGATCTTCGCCTCGGGATAAGCCTTGATGAAGCTGACGATGTTGGCCGAATGGTCAGGCTCCATGTGCTGCACCACGAGGTAGTCGGGCTTGCGGTCGCCCAGAGCGTTCTGGATGTTGTCCAGCCATTCGTGGGTAAATGCAGCGTCCACGGTGTCCATGATGGCGATGCTCTCGTCCATGATGGCGTAGGAGTTGTAGGACATTCCGTTGGGAACGATATACTGTCCTTCAAAAAGATCAACGATATGGTCGTTGACACCGATGTATCTGATGTCGCCGGTTATTTTCATTATCATGTGCCTCCTATGTTTTCCGGTATGCTGATTATACCACACTTTAATTTTTTTGCAATCGATGAGGATCACTCAATTATCTGCCCGCCGGTGGAAATCGTGACCGTGCGGCAGGGAATATTCTTTCCGCTGGCCTGAACGGCTCGCTTTACCGCGTTCTCAAGGCCGCCGCAGCAGGGCACCTCCATCCGGGTGACCGTGACGCTTCGGATATCGCTGCCGGAGAATATGGCGGTGAGTTTTTCGGCGTAGTCGCCCTCGTCCAGCTTTGGGCAGCCGATGAGGGTGATGCGGCCCCGGATGAAATCCTCGTGAAAGCTGCCGCAGGCAAAGGCGGTGCAGTCGGCGGCGATGAGCAGGTCGGCTCCGTCAAAGTAGGGAGCGTTCACCGGAACCAGCTTCAGCTGGCAGGGCCACTGGGCAAGACGGCTGGGCACGGACGCCGGACGGGCGCCCTCGGCCCGCGGGCGGGAAAGCAGCTTTGCCCGGGAGCCGGGACAGCCGCCGACCGTTCGGGAGGCCTTTGCCTTGGCCACCGCCGCCTCGTCGTAGGCGGGAGCCTCCCGCTCCTCAAAGGAGATGGCTCCGGTGGGGCAGGCGGGCAGGCAGTCGCCAAGGCCGTCGCAGTAATTTTCCCGGGTGAGCTTCGCCCGGCCGTTTATCATTTCTATCGCGCCTTCGTGGCAGGCCGCGGCGCAGGCACCGCAGCCGTTGCACTTTTCTTCGTCTATCCGGATTATCTTTCTTATCATATGTTATCCCTCACTCTCAGAAGCACTTGCCGCATTTGCAGTCCTCGGTGGTGCCGTGACGCCAGCACAGCTCGTTGGCGCAGCGGCCGGTGCTCTCGAAGTCCACCAGATTCTTCACGGTGGTTTCCGCGATGCTCTCCAGCGCCTCGTTGGTCAGGAAGGCCTGATGGGAGGTGACGATGACATTGGGCATGGAGATGAGCCGGGCGAGGGTGTCGTCCTCCATGATGTGGCCGGAGCGATCCTCGAAGAAGAAGTCCGATTCCTCCTCGTAGACATCGAGGCAGGCGGCGCCCACCTTGCGGGACTTGATGGCCTCCAGCAGAGCCTCAGCGTCCACCAGCGCGCCTCTGGAGGTGTTGAGGATGACCACGCCCTGACGGCACTTTTCCAGAGCCTCACGGCTGATGATGTGGTGGGTGTCCTCGGTGAGGGGGCAGTGGAGGGAGATGATGTCGCTGCCGGCAAACAGCTCGTCTAGCGTGACATAGCGGACGGTGTCGCCGTTGTCCAGACCCTCGGCGGGATATTTGTCATAGGCCAGCACCTTCATGCCAAAGCCACGGCAGATGTCCACAAACACACGGCCTATCTTGCCGGTGCCGATAACGCCCACGGTCTTGCCGTGGAGGTCAAAGCCGGTCAGTCCGGCAAGGCTGAAGTTGAAGTCTCTTGTGCGGATATAGGCCTTGTGGATGCGGCGGATGGAGGTGAGCAGCAGCGCCATGGTGTGCTCGGCTACGGCGTAGGGCGAGTAGGCGGGCACGCGGAACACATGGAGCCGTCCGTAGGCGTGCTTCATGTCCACATTGTTGAAGCCGGCGCAGCGCAGAGCCAGAAGGCGGATGCCCAGCTCGTTGAGGCGGTCGATGACCGGCTCGCTGACGGTGTCGTTGACAAAGGCGCATACGCCGTCGCAGCCACGGGCAAGCTCGGCGGTGTCCTCGTTGAGCTTGGTCTCGTAATATTTGAAAGTCACGCCGTGTTCTTCGCCGTATTTGTCAAAGAAGGGGCGGTCATAGGGTTTGGTGTCAAAAAAAGCTATCCTCATTTGCGAGTCCTCCTTGCTTTTGTGGCTCCATTGTATTATACTTTGCTCGTATTGTATGTTGAAATTTCAACAAACGGAGAATTATATGGAAAAATATTTTCAGACCCTGCGGAATTGTTCCCTTTTCAGCGGCATAGAGGACCGGGATCTTTCGGTGATGCTCGGGTGCCTCAATGGAAAGGTTATCTCATTTGACCGGAAATATACCATCATCGCCGAGGGCAGCGCTCCCCGGCACATCGGCATTCTGCTGTCCGGCTCGGCTCAGATGGTGTACATGGACTACTTCGGCAACCGGAGCATCCTTTCGGCCATCGGCCCCTCGGAGGTGTGCGGCGAGGCCTTTGCCTGCGCCGAGCTGGAACGGGTGCCGGTGTCGGTCATCGCGGGCGAGCCCTGCGAGGTCATGCTCATCGACAGCGGTCACATCCTGCGCACCTGCGCGAATAACTGCGGCTTTCACCGCCAGCTGATATTCAACCTGATGAAGGATATGGCGATGAAGAACATCCGCTTCCACCAGCGGATGGAGGTGACCTCCAAGCGCTCCACCCGGGAAAAGCTCATGGCCTATCTGATGATGCAGGCCAAGACGGCCCGGAGCAGCAGCTTTGACATTCCCTTTGACCGGCAGGAGCTGGCCGACTACCTCGAGGTGGAGCGCAGCGGCCTTTCGGCGGAGATAAGCAAGCTGAGAGCCGAGGGCGTGATAGAGAGCCGGAAGAATCATTTTGAATTGCTGTGACAGCAAAAGGACAGCGCCGCGTAAAACCTTGGCGCTGTCCTTTTCTCTTTCCCCTTCTCAGCCTCTCTCCGGGTCAAGGGACATGATATAGTCCATGTCCTCGGCGGAAAGCTGGGCAAAATAATGGTCGTAGTAGATGGCATCGTATTCATCGCAGAAGTAATATATCGGCTCGTCCCCGGGCAGGTGTATCTCGCCGTCAAAGAAAAAGCTGACCCGGTCGGTAAGGTGATCGTCTGTCCACCGCTCCACACTGCCGATGATCTCGCTCAGCCGGCGGCTCTGCTCTTCGGTCAGCTCCACCGAACGGGAGCCTGAGGGCACGGTAAACTCCTCCGTCGGCTTGTCGTAAAAGGCCGCGTAGCCGTTATTCTCCCCGCTTATCCAGCCCATCTCCCGCAGGTTGTGCAGCACATCGGCGGGCACATCGTTTCTGTCGCCGTCGGAGAGCTTCAGGGCAAAATACACGCCGGTCTGTCCGGGATAGGTCTCGGCGATGCCGTCGTGGATGATAAAGAGCCTGTCCCCGGTGTCAATATCGGAAAACATATCCCCGCCGCCGGAGCGCTGGTGCATGGACACCGGCGAGCCGTCCAGAACGATGAGGCAGCCGCCGTTGTCGGCCCTGACGCACACTCCGGTGCTCATTCCGGTGCCTCCCGACAGCAGAACCACAGCCGCCGCGGCAGCGATCAGCACGGCGCAGAGAATCAGAATTATTACAATGATCTTTTTGCTTTTCATAAATTATATCACCTCTGTCTGTATAACCTTCCTGAAGGGTAAAAGGTTGCTGTAAATTGAAAATTTTTCTTTTTTCCCCACCGGCGGCCGAGGAAAGGGCGTATTCTTGAATTTGCGCGGATGCCGTGTTATAATCATCACACAAATAAGCTGTTCTGAGAGGATATATCATATTATGAAGGAAAGATCTTCCATCGTTTTCACCGGCGACATCGGCTTTGACCGCTATATGTACGGCAAGTGGGAGGACGAGGAGCTGCTGGCTCCCGAGGTTCTCGACTTTCTGCACAGCGGCGACCATGTGGTGGCCAATGTGGAGGGGCCGCTGGTCACCTTTCCCAACAACACGACCACCAGCGGCGTGCAGCAGCTGATGCACACCATGGATCCCGCCGCCACCGGCGTGCTGAAGAAAATGCGCGCCGACATCTGGAACCTTTGCAACAACCACATGATGGACGCCGGCGAGATCGGCGTGGAAAGCACTCTGGCCAAGGCCGAGGAATGCGGCGCGCGAACCATCGGCGCGGGCATGAACCTCGAGCAGGCTCGCCGTCCACTCATTCTTGATGAGGCCGGCGGCATCGGTCTTTTCGCCGTTGGCTACCGCCGGGGCTGCAAGCCCGCCGCCGAGGACAAGGCCGGCTGTCTGCTCTGGAACGAGATGGAGCTGATACAGCAGACCATCGACGAGATAAAAAAGACCTGCCGCTGGTGCGTTGTGGTGTCCCACGGCGGCGAGGAATTCACCTCTCTCCCCTCTCCCTACACCCGGGAGCGCTACCACGCCTTCCTCGAGATGGGCGCCGATGTGGTGGTGTCCCACCATCCCCATGTGCCCATGAACTACGAGCTTGTGGGCGACAAGGCCATCTTCTACTCCCTGGGCAACTTCATCTTTGACACCGATTATCAGCGGGCTCAGTACAACACCGACCTCGGTCTGCTGCTCCGGCTGGATTTCACCGAAGACTCCTTCTCCTTTGAGCCCTTCGGCCTGAAGATCGTGCGCGGCCCGGAGCACATTGTCAAGGGCGACATTCCCCGCATCTTCACCGATGTTCAGCCCGAGGAATACGAGCTGCTGGCTCCTCTGGCGGCCAAGATGTTCATCGCCGCCACCAAGCGTCAGCAGATATATCTCAATCCCAAGGAATTCACCGACGCCTCCGAGGAAAAATGGGCCGAGCACTTTGCCAATCCCATGCGCAGCGGCCGTGTTCCCGGCGAGGCGCTGGATTTCTTCATCGTCTGCCCTCTTGCCGAAAAGGAAAGCGAAAAGGCGTGGGAGCGCAGCAAGCTTGAGGATGTCAAGGCGTATATCCTCGAGCAGATGTAATACAATCATATTATAAATTATATTATATAAGCCAAAAACGCGGGGCCGTTTGACTTGATCCGGCCGCGCGCCCTGTTTACTGATTCTTGCCTACCTCGGAGATGTCCTTGCGGTAGTACTTGTTGCGGTAGTCACGGGGAGAGATGCCCACGTGCTTCTTGAAGAGATTGGTGAAATGGCTCTGGGAGCTGAAGGATAGGATGTTGGATATTTCCAGAATGCTGTAGTCGGAGTACTTGAGCATATTCTTGGCCGCTGTCAGGCGGTAGGAGGTTATGTAGCCGCTGACGGTGCAGCCGGTCTCGGCGTGGAAAATGCGGGAAAGGTAGTTGGGACTGAGTGAAACGTGCTGGGCCACATCGTTCACGGTGATGTGGTTGTGCAGGTTGTCGTAGATAAACTCCATGGCCAGAATGACCGGCTTGGAGCACACCTGAAAGCGCTCGGTATCCTTCATGCGCACGGTGTAGTCGCACACCATCTCGAAGTGGTACTTTTCGATCTCCTCAATGGTCTGGCACTTATCCACGGCGTTGATGTAGTAGTCGCTCATGGTATAGGCCGTTTCCATCTCCATGCCGGCCTCGATGCAGTAGCGGGCGATGAGGGCGGCGGTGATGACGAAATGGTAACGGATGTTGTTCACCGGATTGCCGGACAGCACACCGGCACCGTCGCCGCCGAAGGGAGCGAAGTCCGCCTTGACCTCCTCCAGCTTGCCGTCGACGATAAGGTTGTAATATTCAAATTCGATGCCATACTCCCGGTGCTTGAAGGAAACATCCCTCTGCAGAAAGGATTTATATGTAATGTGGCGGTCGGATATCATGGTTATACCTCACTCGCTCAGGATAGAAATAAGCAAATAGCTTTGTCCTGATGCTATTATACCCTTTATCTCATCTTTTCGCAACACAAATTTGCAAAAAAGGCTATGAATATGTAATTATTTTTTTTTATAACGTTGGTTCGTGGACGGCAGAGTGCTCTTCACTCTTTTTTGATTTGTCAAGTCCTCCGGCAAAAGCACACACTTTGCCGTTAGTAGAATATATACAGCAGAAATTTATCCATTGTTGGATATGCTGACTATTTACAAGACAATCTCCGTATGGTAAAATTATGTAAAATCACATCTCCTTCACGGAGATCAAACACCGCCGTTTTGCCGCCTTATCGGCATCGGTCGCCAAATTGGAGGTACGAATTATGCCACCGTAGCCACAATTTTCAGGAACCGGAACATCACTGCCGATGGCTCCGGCTCCGCACCGGAACAATCTGACTGAAAAGAAAGGGGGATCCTCATGGATTCCAGCAAGAAATTTCAGCAGAATGATTCCGTCAGCTGTCCTGATTTCTCTTTTATTTATGAAGGAGAGTACATCCAGGTCTTTCCTGAACTTACCCCTCTCGGCGTTATTCTTCCCTGCGCCGAGTATGTTCCCTGCCTGACTGACAAGAGTCCCATCCTGAAGAAGGCTGCCTTCATTCTCAGTTTCTACTGGCAGATCCATCAGGTCGGTACTCAGCTCCTGAGCTTCAAGCGTCACGGCCTTGGCTCCATGAATCGTAATCTCCGGGCCGTCGACTTCGCGGAGTATGTGTGTGACCGTGCATATGACGAGGCTTACCTCGCCGCCGACAACGCATTCCGCGGCAAGCTGACTGAGCTTCGCCTGCAGGGACACAAGGTTCCGGACAGGATCCGCCACACCTGCTACGACGCCTATTCCCACTTCAGCGAGTACTCGGCTTCCATCCTGCGGCACAGTAACTGCAGCTGGAGTGCATTTGCCGCCGAGTGTCCCTCCGTCGGAGAGCTCATCTCCGACAAAGTGGTCGGCGCCGCACTGAAAGCCGCCGTCAGTGAGCTGGCCCGTCATCTCACTCTGGCACTCCCTCAGCTCATCGAGGATTTCCGGAAGGAGTACCTCGGCGACGTTCTGGACTCCAAGGCTTTGTGCAAAGCCATCGCGCGCATTGCCTCAAAGCAGAACCTCTCCGCGGAACAGAAGGCCAACATCCTTCGCGCCGTTACGGAAATGCCCTCCTTTGAGTATTACAAGAGCCACGAGAACATCATCAATGCCTTTTACCGGGGCAAGATCCATCCGTTACGTCCCATCCTCTCCCTTGGAGGACGGGTAAACGGCGCCGACAGAATCCAGCTTGCCGGCGACGTCTGTTCCTTCGATAAGCTTCTCCACAATCAGAACAACGAAGGTTTCTTCCGTTTTCTCAAGGACAACGACGTTACCGTCGGAGAGCTTCTGGACTACGCGGTGGACGGCGCCCATCTCTATCTGGGCATCCATACCCCGGAGGCCGATTATCAGCGTTTCCTCGCCCGCCTCCGGCAACACTGTTCTCTTGAGGACAAGGCCATCGATGTCATCCACCGGCTTATCGCAGAGGAAGTGGCCAAGAAGGACGCGAAGGCCGCCCGGGAAAAAACTCCCGAGCAGCTGGCCGACTACCAGCCCGGTCTCTACCGCCGGCATCCTATGGAGTCTGACGAGGCCGCGATCGACTACATCCAGCTGAGCCACTCCAAGCTCAACTACACTCTGTACCACCCCAGGAAAAATCAGGCAAAGGCCGCCAACGACGGCATAGGGAAGAATTAACCCGCGGAGCCTCCGCTCCGCAATCAACAAGGACAGCTGATCATTTTAAGGAAGAATTTCTGCGCAAAGGATCCGCCGAAGCCGGCCAGGCCGGCTTCGGTACCAGGATCCGGCAGCGCAGCAGAAATAAAGCAGAAAGGAGCGTCAATGTGCAAATCACAACCTACACGGGTATACTCAACAGCGGGCAACGCGAAGAATCACACGGAATAGCACATAGAATCGTCAGTCATATTCTATCCTCTGCCCTTTGCTCAATCAAGAATCGCTCGTTTTCTGCCGCTGTTTTTTGCTCGGAAAACAGTACCATGCCGGACTACGCAGCAGCATTGAAAATTCATAGGTTGATCGCGAGTAATCAAAGCGGGCATAGTCTGATATCGGACAGAGCGCACCTGCGCAGCCTCAGTACAGTTGGAAAATACCGAAAAATGCGCATCAATGGCGCAGAAAACGCGCTCGAGTCATGTCCGGAAACGAAAATCAGCGCAGCGAGCAAAAGAGACAGCAAAACAAGGACAATAGCTCAAATTCGCGAAAAGACAGTTTTTATGAATGGAACAAATCGAACAGTGAGTCAATTGACGAACAGGAGGAGATTGAAAAACATCAGTGATATTTTTAATTGTTGTGATTATTTGAATAAACGGCTATGTATAATAAAAAAAGGTGTTAGTGGAAAAGGGCGAAGCAGGAGTCTGAACGTGATACTCGGAAAGAGAACACATAAAAGCAGTGCATACAAAGGACAGTATCTCGGTCCGGATTCCGCAGCAGGATTACATCATCATATCTGTTTTCTGTTTTCTGAAAAATATATCCATCCATTTTGGAAAATGCGATCAATTGCTTCATCGATCTGATATCGGAAAGGATGCGTGCCGAAATTGCTGACACACCTTGAAAATATCAGGCAGAACCGTAATTCCCAATCCGCCGGCAATTTGCGGAACGACGCAAAAACAGCAGGCTCGGAATTACCTGCCGCAGATCAGAGCAAAACAGAAAACAGTGCCGCAGAAGCATCGGATGAGCTCACTCTGCTGTATACGGCAATTTACTCAAACCCGGAGCTGGCAAATATATTATGCGACAACCTGCCCTATATCGAACCGGACAAAGCAGCTGACGCGATATATTACACCGCCATGGGAATGAGACACGAATTGCTGGATCTGGTACAGCACAAACCTAAAAGTCGTTTTTTCCAATAAATCTCAAAACAATCAGCCGCCGGAGAGAGCATCTCTCCGGCGGCAGCGCATTTTTGCTGGCAATACGCTCTTTGCCGATTCATATTGTAATCCCCCACTCCGTGAGTTATAATAGCGAAGATAAAACAAATCAATCAAAGGAGGCCGTCCCGTGAAAAAAATAATTCTTCAGGCGCTCAAGTGGGTCGGCGTGACCGCTTTCTGGCTGCTGGTGTGGCAGGCGGCAAGTATGCTGCTGGGCAGCGAGCTGCTGCTGCCTTCGCCGGTGACCACCTTCCGGCAGCTGGGCGAAATGATGGCCGGCGCCGGACTGTGGCGGGCCGTGGGCGGCTCTCTGCTGCGCATTCTGCTGGGCTTTGCCGGCGGCATGGTGCTGGGCTGCGCCCTTGGCGCGGTGACCGCCGCGGTGCCTCTGCTCCGGGAGCTGTTCCGGCCGCTGATGACCATAATCAAATCCACCCCGGTGGCTTCCTTCATCATTCTGCTGCTGGTGCTCATTCCCACCGGCGCGGTTCCCTCGGTCACGGCGCTGCTGATGGTTGTGCCCATGTTCTGGACAAACATCTTCACCGGCGCTCAGCAGGTGGACAGGTCCCTGCTGGAGATGGCGCGGGTTTTCCGGCTGAGCCGGGGCACAAGGCTGAAAAACATCTATATCCCCTCCATTATCCCCTATTTCACCGGGGCACTCACCGCCGGCATCGGCCTTGCGTGGAAGGCGGGCATCGCCGCCGAGGTCATCTGCGTGACCCGGGACTCCATCGGAAAGGGACTGTACCAGTCCAAGATATACCTTGAGACCGAGGATCTTTTCGCGTGGACGGCCATGGTCATAATCCTCAGTCTCATTCTGGAAAACGCTCTGGTGGCGCTCATCCGCAAGCTCACCGACAGGAGAAAAGTATGATATCCGTTGAATCTGTATACAAAAGCTATGACGGCCGGACGGTGCTGAAGGACTTTTCCCTCAGCGTCAATGCCGGAGAGCGAGTGTGCCTCAAGGGCACCTCCGGCTGCGGCAAGACCACAGTCCTGCGCCTGCTGGCCGGGCTGGAGCAGCCGGACAGCGGTACCGTGACCCTTTCCGGAGATCCTCGGCTGTCGGTGGTCTTTCAGGAAAACCGGCTGCTGCCGTGGAAGACCGCCCTTGAGAACATCACCGTTGCCGGCGCCGACCGGCAGACCGCCCTCGGCTGTCTTGAGCTGCTGGGGCTGGGCGGCGAGGAGCACAAGCTGCCCGCCGAGCTGAGCGGCGGCATGAGACGCCGGGTATCCATCGCCCGGGCGCTGGCCAACCCCGGCGACCTTTTCCTGCTGGACGAGCCTATTCAGGGCCTGGACGACGGCACCGCCGGGCGGGTGCTGGAGGTCATGAACCGGGAGCTGGAAGGACGCACCGTGGTGCTGGTGTCCCACGACAGCGAGGAAATTGCCGCTCTTGCTCAGAGGGTGATCGAGCTGAAGTCTCCGGTCTGAGCATCTGAATAAAGGCAATACCGCATAATTCTAAGTGCGATATTGCGCAGTCAGATTTTTTGTCAGACGATACAAAAAGCGGAACCAATACTTTGTGTATTGGTGAGCATTTTTGTGAAGTATGACGGAAAAGATGCAAGCAAGATCGTGCT
>JAZSQO010000157.1:0-2873 GCA_045538015.1 Acutalibacteraceae bacterium
AGCACGATCTTGCTTGCATCTTTTCCGTCATACTTCACAAAAATGCTCACCAATACACAAAGTATTGGTTCCGCTTTTTGTATCGTCTGACAAAAAATCTGACTGCGCAATATCGCACTTAGAATTATGCGGTATTGCCTATACTGAATTATATCGGAAAGGACAGAATCATGGCTGAAACCAAAAAGAAGACCGACGAAAAAAAGAACGACGCGGCAAAGGAGCTGCGTGAAAAGCTGCTTTACACCAGAAAGAACGGCGCCGGCAAGGTAGGGGAGAAGACCCTCGCCGCGGCGGACAAGTTCTGCGAGGGCTACAAGACCTTCCTCGACCGGGCAAAGACCGAGCGGGAAGCGGTCAATGAGACCGTCGCCATGGCCGAGAAGAACGGCTTTGTGCCCTTTGAAACGGGCAAAAAATACAATCCCGGCGACCGTGTATACAAGGTCAACCGGGGCAAGGCTATCGTGCTGGCCGTCATCGGCAAGGAGTGCGCCGACAAGGGTATGCTCATTTCCGCCGCCCATATCGACTCTCCCCGCCTTGACCTCAAGCCCAATCCGCTCTATGAAACAGACGACCTTGCCTTCCTCAAGACCCATTACTACGGCGGCGTGAAGAAGTACCAGTGGGCCACCATTCCTCTGGCTCTCCATGGCGTTGTGTGCCTTGCCGACGGCTCCAGCGTTGAGGTCAACATCGGTGAGGACGACAACGATCCTCAGCTGTGTGTCACCGACCTGCTCATCCATCTTTCCTCCGAGCAGCTCCAGCGCAAGGCCATGGATGTCATCAAGGGCGAGAACCTCAACCTGCTCATCGGCAGCCGTCCTCTGCCCGACGACGACGGCTCGGACAGCGTCAAGCTCAATGTCCTCCGCCTGCTCAACGAGAAGTACGGTATTGTTGAGGCCGACTTCCTTTCCGCCGAGCTGGAGGCCGTGCCCGCCTTCAAGGCCCGCGACATCGGCCTTGACCGCTCCATGATCGGCGCCTACGGCCATGACGACCGTGTGTGCGCCTATCCCTCTCTGATGGCCCTCTTTGAGACCAAGGCTCCCGAAAAGACCTGCGTGGTCTGCCTTGCCGACAAGGAAGAGATCGGCAGCGAGGGCAACACCGGCCTCAATTCGGTCTACCTGAGCAACTTCATCACCGACATCGCCGAGTCTCAGGGAGTCAGCGGCCGGGCGGCTCTGTCTGCCTCCAAGTGTCTGTCGGCCGATGTCAACGCCGCTTACGATCCCAACTTCGCCGATGTATACGAAAAGCGCAACTCTTCGGTCATCAACGGCGGCGTGGTCATCACCAAATACACCGGTTCCCGGGGCAAGTCCGGCTCCTCCGACGCCTCGGCTGAATTCATGGCCAATGTGCGCGGCATTCTCGACAGCGAGGATGTTCTGTGGCAGATCGGCGAGCTGGGCCGCGTGGATGCCGGCGGCGGCGGAACCGTCGCCATGTATGTGGCTCACTACGATGTTGACGTGGTGGATATCGGCGTTCCCGTGCTGTGTATGCACGCTCCTCTGGAGGTTGTCTCCAAGCTGGATGTCTACATGACCGAGCAGGCGGTCGCCGCCTTCTTCAGGAAGGGCTGATAACAGAATAACCCGCTCCCGACCCGGCGGCTGCACTGAAGGCAGCTGCCGGGTCTTGTGCATCTGTGATAATACCGCCTTTCCCTTTTGCTCAACATTCTTCCGTTTACATCTTCACAAAAGAACAAAAGTTTGCTATAATATCAGAACGAGCGTCTGGAAGGGAGTGATATGGGTGAAATCAGGGAATTATAAGTCCGAGGAGACGGGATTTTCCCCGGAGGAAATAGAGCTCCGTGAGCTGCTTGGCGAGGAATTCGAGCGGCTGGAGCGGGAGGAGGCGGCTGTGACCGTGGAAAATAAGCCCTCCTCTTTCAGCGCGGAGGCGATGGAGGATCTGTGCATCCGTACCATTTCCGAGTCGGTGTGCTTCGTTGCCGACGGTCAGGCAGCCGCGCCCGGAGAGAAAAAAGCCGCGGCCAAGGGAGGAAACATCCACGCCGGACATCGGGAGCGGGTCCGAAAGCGCTACATCGACGAAGGACTTTCCTCCTTCAAGAAGCATGAGGTGCTCGAGCTGCTGCTGTTCTACCCCATCCAGCGGGCGGACACCAACGAGCTTGCCCACCGGCTGCTCAACGCCTACAACGGCAATCTTTCCGAGATAATGGGTGCCGATGTAAAGTCGCTGTCCAGCATCCCCGGCATAGGCGACAATGCCGCCGTGTTCCTGACCATGCTTCCGCAGGTCTTCAAGATTTACCGCGAGGAGCTTATGCGGCGGGAAGGCGTCTCCGGCCGGGAAAAGGTGGAGGAATATATAGCCAACCGTTTTACCGGCGAGCGGGTGGAGCGAGTGCTCATCGCCTGCCTCGATTACAAAATGAACCTGCTGGGCTGCGAGTTTACCGACACCGGCTCGGTCAATTTCTCTTCTGTGAATCTGCGCAATATAATTGACGCCTGCCTGCGCTACAACGCCACCATGGCCATAATCGCCCACAACCATCCCAGAGGCACCGCGCTGCCCTCCAAGGAGGATCTGACCACCACTCTGCGGGTAAAGCAGGCGCTGGATATCGTGGGGGTGCGTCTGCTGGATCATATGATAGTGGCCGGGGAGGATTATATTTCGCTGGCCTGCAGCAAGCGGTTCAGCGATCTGTTCTGAGAAACGATAAAAGGCAACACCGCACAATTCCCGTTTTAGAACTCAAGCACGATCTTGCTTGCATCTTTTCCGTCATACTTCACAAAAATGCTCGCCAATACAAAAAGTATTGGCTCCGCTTTTTGTGTCGTCTGACAAAAAATCTGACTGCGCAATATCGC
>JAZSQO010000058.1:0-36908 GCA_045538015.1 Acutalibacteraceae bacterium
GGCTTCCTCCAGAAGTTCGAGAGCCCTAAAATACAGCCTGCGAACCTCTGCGAAGGGATCGAAGCCATCGTCCGCTGCCTGCTTCTCGTTCATAAGAAGCACATAGGCGATGGCCAGAATGGCCACCACTCCGGCGGCGATGAACAGACCCTTGTGGTAGTACACAAAGTTGCTCACGGTGCTCGCGAGGTTCTGCTTTTTCTTGGGCTGGGCGGCAACGGGAACCTCGGCTTCCTTCTGCTCAAGGTAAACTCTCTTGCGCAGGGAGTTGGAGGCGTAATAATCCTCGTCTCTTTCCTCCTCGAGATAATCCTCGTCCTCAACGACAGCTACGGGGATGTACTCGTTTTCCATAATATTCTGTTCCATAGCGGTATCCTTTCTTCATTTATGCGTTTTTGTGCCTTTTTTTCATTATTTGTGTTGTGCTTTGATATTTTTTGTGCTACAATTCTATCACTCAGAAAAAAGATAATATACGGATATATACCATTTTTCTATAACAATATTTCAGGAGAAAGAAATTGAGCGAAAACAGATTCAACACGATTATTAACAGATTCAGCACATATATCGGCAATGACGGCGCGGAGCGGGTCAATTATAACCTGCCGGATTTCCCCGTTTTATTGCGAAAAAACACTCTTCCGGCCAATCTTGACCTTGCCTCGGCCAAAAGCCACTGGCACGAGGATCTGGAGTTTATCTCGGTCATCGAAGGCAGCATAAAGTACAATGTCAATGGCACCGTTTACACCCTGCATCAGGGCGAAGGAATATTTATCAATTCCCGCCAGTTCCACTACATCATGTCCGACAGCGGCGCCGCCAGCAGCTTTTACTGCGCCGTGCTTCACCCGCTGCTGCTCTGCTCCACAAGGACGGTGGAACAGCGCTACGTGGCGCCGGTCATCGAAAGCGGCGGCCCGTGCGTATTCCTCAGCAAAGAGACGCCGTGGCAGGCAGAGATCATGGACTGCATACGCCGGATGTACGAAAGCATCGAATCTGAGTGCTCGGAGATGATGATACAGTCCATTTACCTGCAGATGTGGACGATCCTGCACGAGCACATCTCCGTCGACTTCGTCGAATCGCCGGTGAAGGATCACAAGCTGACCATGCTGAAGAACATGATGACCTTCATCTACACCCACTACCGGGAAAAGATCACCCTTGACGACATATGCTCCGCCGGAAGCGTGGGCAAGACCATGTGCGCCGCTATCTTCAAAAACAGCGTCGGCTGCACGCCCATGGCCTTTCTGACCGAATACCGGCTCAAGAAGGCTGTCGAGCTGCTGCTGTCCACCGACATGAGCGTGACCGAGATCGCCTACGAGACCGGCTTTTCCGGGGCGAGCTACTTTGCCGAATGCTTCCGCAAGAGCCTCGGCTGCTCCCCGAGGGAGTACAAGGCGGCTCACTCAAAACCGTAATTCGCGCAAAAAAGAGCTGACACGGAACTGCACCCGTGCCAGCTCTTTTTCTCTATTGTTATCTCACATCAACGCTGCCGAAAACCGAGGCCGCCTTGATGGTGACGGTGGGCAGAGCGTCGTTGGTGACATGATTGGTGTGGTCGTCCACCGAGCCGAACACTCCGGCGCCCTCCACCACATAGTTGGCGTTGGAGCCGGTGATGATCTCCACCGAGCCGAAGACGCTGTTGGCGTCGATCTCGCAGTCCTCCAGAATGATGGCCTCACGCAGGTCAAGCACCACCGAGCCGAAGATGCCGTTGAGGTCGATGCCCCGGAATTCCTGACCGCTGTAGTCAAAGTTCTGCTCGCCGAAAACAGCGCTGCCTTCCTGACCGCAGTGCTTGTTTACATGGCTTTTATTGGTGTGGATGTGCTTCTTCCATCTGTTCTTGCCGATGCCAAGGGCGCTGCCGATGATGGACAGACCCACGACCAGCAGAAGAAGGGACACTATCATCTGCCACACGCTGACCGGCTCAAGGACGCTGCCCAGCCAGCCGTTGTCACGGGCGAGAATGCCGCCGCCCAGCAGCATCAGAGCGATGTTGAACAGCCAGCCGCTGCCGGAGAACAGATTGACAAAGCCAATGCCGACGATAATAAATGCCCACGCGGAGTTGACCCTGAAGAAATCAAAGCCCATGGCGTCGGTGATGAACCACGCGCAGCCGGCCAGAAACAGCAGACCCACGATGGCGGTGATAACTCTTTTTCTTGCGCTCATTTTTTATTCCTCCGTTATTTCTTTATGTTTTTCAGTTTTTGCTTTGTTTTTTCAAACCATTTGCCGACATTTGTCCTTGCGTTCTTTACTGTCGTGGCGACTTTTCCCCAGCCCTTCCGTGCTCCGTTCCGGATGTTCACGATAAGGCAGGTGACGCAGATTATCGCCACGATGACCGCCGTCGCGGCTATCAGCTTCCAGATGCTGACCGAGCCGAGTATGCCCCACAGCCAGCCGTTGTCACGAATGAGCACCAGCGCGCCGAGAATGGCTCCGCCGGCCTTGAGAGGTATCAGCCGGCCGGTGATCATGGACACCGCGCTCACGGCCATCAGCCCCAGCGCCCACAGCGGTGTTACGGGCATTTCCGGCACCGTGGCTCCTATTCCGCCGAGGGTGTACCACACGCCCACGGCAATGATGATAAGTCCGCTGAGCACTCCGGCAAAGAATCTTCTGACCGCCAGAGAACGGCGCTTTCGGTTCTTTGCACGCTCCTTTGCCTTCGCGGCTTTCTCCCGTTCTTTCTCCTTGATGAGCCGCTCTTTATCCTTCTGCGCCTTCTCCTCGGCCTTCTGCAGCTCCTTCTGAGCCTTGGCCTCGGCGATGTTGTTTTCCACCAGTGCCAGCTTGCCCTCAACGGCCTTTACGCCGTCGCTGACGCCTTCCTTTATTTTCTCAAGGGCGTTCAAACGTCTTTCACCTCCGTGCCGGATATTTTTCACAATAAATATAGCATAAAAAACCGTCCCGCGCAAGCGCACATCGGTACGCCGGCACGGGACAGTTGAAAACTTTTTTACTGAGTCTTGATGTTGACCCACAGGTCGTTCATCAGCTCGTAGATATCCTCGGGCAGGTCGGTGTACATTTCGCTGTTGTCGAGGATCTCCTGAGGGGGATAGAAATTGGGATTTCCGGAAATTTCGGGATCGAGCATCTCAAAGGTGGCCGAGTTGGGAGTGGAGTAGCAGATGTACTCGATGTTCTCCAGAGAGATCTCCGGGTCGGTCATGAAGTTGATGAAGGCTTCGGCCTCGGCCTTGTGCTGGGTGCCCTTGACGATGCACATGGCGTCAACGAAGAAGTAGGTGCCCTCCTTGGGTACGAAGAAGCCGATATCCTCGTTTTCCTCGCACAGGATGCGGGCGTCGCCTGCGTAGTAGGGGCCGATGGCGGCCTCGCCGCTGGCCATCTTGTCAAATATCTGATCCATGACATAGGCCTGAACCATGGGGTACTGCTTCTTGAGCAGCTCATAGGCCTCCTGCCACTCGTCGGGATCGGTGGTGTTCAGGGAGTAGCCCAGATAGCTCAGAGCGATGCCGAAAGCGTCGCGCTGGTTGTTGAACATGAGGATCTCGCCGGCATACTTCTCATCCCAGAGAAGATCCCAGGACTGTCTGGCCACATCGGCCTCGTCCACCATGGTCTTGTTGTAGAAAATGCCGACGGTTCCCCAGGTGTAGGGCACGCAGTACTCGTTGGCCGGGTCGCAGGCCAGATTGCGGTACTGCTCGTCGATATACTGATAGTTGGGCACATTGGCAAAGTCGATCTTCTCGAGCATATCCTCGGCGATCATCTTCTCGATCATGTAATCCGAGGGGATGATAACATCGTAGTCGGCCGCGCCGCTGGAGATCTTGGCGTACATCTCCTCGTTGCTGGCAAATTCCGTATAGTTTACCTCGATACCTGTGCGCTTTTCAAACTCGGCGATGACATCCATGCAGCCGTCGTCACCGTTGGCGATGTACTCGCCCCAGTTGTACACATTGAGAACCACCTTGTCGCTGCTGCAGCCGGCGAAGCAGGCCACGGACGCGATCATAAGCACCGCCATGAGTACGCACACAATCTTCTTTGTCAACTTACCATTCCTCCGTTTTCTGTATTTGGATTTTTTTGAAAAATGCGCCGCGACGGCGTTGTACACGCAGCCGCGACGCATTCATCGCTGTATTTATACACGGAAATTCCCCTTATGTCAAGCGTTTTGCGAAATATTGTACATCCTCACAATTTATCGCGTCAAAGCGGTCAATTGATTGCCGGTATTTCAACAAGCGCGCGTTGCATTCGGGTTGGGCGAGTGGTATAATTCAGGTAGACAGACTTGAATTTGACGGTCAGAATTGGGAGATTATACAATGAAGCATTGTGGGACACAACAAATAGAAACACCTCGCCTGCTATTAAGAGCGTTTTCGGACGAGGACTATAACGATATGATTAAAAATTGGATAGCGAATCCCAATGTGCAATTTGAATACGGAGAACCTATCTATACCACTCCCCAAGAAGTGAAGGCACTGCTCGACGAGTGGAAAAAAGGTTATTTAAGAGCGGATTTTTACCGATGGGCAATTATTGAAAAGGCATCCGAGGAGAATATTGGACAAATAGCCTTTTGCCGTGTTTATTCTGAATGTAAGACTGCCGAAATAGAATACTGTATTGGCGAGAACTTTTGGGGCAACGGATATGCAAGCGAAGCCCTTGAGGCAGTTATTGATTTTATCTTCAAAAACACAGATTTCCAAAAGCTCGAAGCATACCATCGGGCAGAAAACGCCAAATCGGGCAGGGTTTTGGAAAAATCCTCAATGAAAATAACTGATACTGTTGAGAGGTTTATTAGAGAGAACAAAACTCCCGAAGGTGAAGTTTGCTACTGTATAACAAACTGACAAACTCCAATTTGCCGAGCACATCAATACCCTCTGAACTCGCAAAAAGGCTCCGACCGATCATGGTCAGAGCCTTTCTTTGTGTTATTTTGCCTGAGCCTTGCTGTTCTTCGATTCCTCGCGCATTTCTCTGAGGTTGATGGCAACCAGCAGAAGCAGCACGACGACGAACAGAATGGACGAAAGGGCGTTGATCTTGGGGCTGACACGCTTTTTGGTCATGGAGTAGATGACCACCGGCAGTGTCTGAGCCGAGGAGCCGCTGGTGAAGTAGCTGATGACGAAATCATCCAGCGACAGGGTGAAGGCCATCATGGCGCCGGTGATGATGCCGGGCATGATCTCGGGCAGCACCACCTTGAAGAAGGCCTTGAAGGGCGGGCAGCCAAGATCCTGAGCCGCCTCGTACAGATGAGGGTTCATCTGGCGCAGCTTGGGCAGCACCGACAGCATGACATAGGGTGTGCAGAAGGTGATGTGGGCGATAAGCAGGGTGGCAAAGCCGGGCTGAAGCAGTCCGGTGGCCCGGAAGATGACCACAAACATCAGCATCATGGCGATACCGGTGACGATCTCCGGGTTGACCATGGGGATGTTGTTGACCATCATCACAGCCTTCTGCACCCGGGGACGGAGGGAACGCACGCCGATGGCGGCCATGGTGCCCAGAATGGTGGAGAACAGCGCGGCCAGCACCGCCACCAGCAAGGACAGCCACAGGGCGTCCATTATGCTCTGGTCGTTGAACAGATCCTCATACCAGCGCATGGAAAAGCCGTGCCACACCGAGCGGCTCTTGGAATCGTTGAAGGAAAAGACGATCATCACGAGGATGGGCAGATAGAGGAACAGCATGACGAGCGCCACATATATTCTCTGAAAGGCTTTTTTCATATGGTCAGCCCTCCCGTCTCCTCGCTGTTGTCAAACTGGTTCATAATGGTCATGCTGACCAGCATGAGCACCATGAGCACCAGAGACAGGGCCGAGCCGACATTGTAGTCGGGAGCCGAGCCCACGAAGAACATTTCGATGATGTCACCGATGAGCATTTCCTTGCCGCCGCCCAGCAGCTGGGAAATAACGAAGCTGCTGACCGCGGGAACGAACACCATGGTGATGCCGGACATGATGCCCGGCAGGCTGAGGGGCAGGGTGATGCGGCGGAAGACATTGAAGCTGTTGGCTCCCAGATCCTGAGCCGCCTCGGTGATGCGCTGATCCATCTTGGACAGCACCGAGTAGATGGGCAGAACCATGAAGGGCAGGAAGTTGTAGACCATGCCCAGCACCACGGCGCCCCGGGTGTTTATCATCTCAAAGGGGCCGATGCCGAGCTTGCCCAGCATGGTGTTGAGAATGCCGTTGCCCTCGAGGATGGTCATCCACGCGTAGGTTCTGAGCAGGAAGTTCATCCACTGGGGCAGCATGATGAGCATGACCAGCGTGCGCTGGGACATACCCTTGAGTTTGGAGATGATGTACGCCAGAGGATAGCCCAGCAGCAGGCATATGACCGTGGCGATGAAGCCCAGCCAGATGGACACGCTGTAGGTCTTGGCGTAATCGCCGATCTGGGCGATGTTGTCCAGAGTGAAGCCGCCGTCGGCGGTGGTGAAAGCGAAGTAGATCACCATTCCCAGAGGGATGACGGTGAACAGCAGCGCCCACACCGCGTAGGGCGACATGAGCTTGCTTGTGCCTTTATTCAACCTCTACGCCTCCTCTCACTCGGCTTCCTCGGGGAATTCCTCGAAGTCAGCGTCGCTGGCGTAGTCGCCGGTGTACTTTTTCATTATGTGGATGTTCTCCGGCTCCACGGTCATGCCGACCACCTCGCCCACGGGCTGGGCGACAGTGGACTGGATGAGCCAATCCTCATCCTGACCGGGGATATCCACGATCATCTCGTAGTGCACGCCCTTGAAGGTGGTGGAGAGCACCGTGCCGCTGAAGGGAGCGCCCTCGGCGGGAATGACGATGACATCCTCGGGACGGACGACCACGTCCACCTGCTCGTCGGGAGCAAAGCCGGTGTCCACGCACTTCATTCGTGCGCCGCAGAAGGTGACATCCCGGTCGGCGTGCATGATGCCGTCAACGATGTTGCCCTCGCCGATGAAGTCGGCCACAAAGCCGTTCTCCGGCTCGTTGTATATGTCGGTGGGAGAGCCGATCTGCTGGATGACACCGTGGTTCATGACCACGATGACATCGGACATGGACAGTGCCTCCTCCTGATCGTGGGTGACATAGATAAAGGTGATGCCCAGCTTGCTCTGGATCTGCTTGAGCTCCACCTGCATATCCTTGCGCAGCTTGAGGTCAAGGGCGCCCAGAGGCTCGTCCAGCAGAAGCACCTTGGGGACGTTGGCAAGGGCGCGGGCGATGCCCACGCGCTGCTGCTGACCGCCGGAAAGGGTGTTGACGTTGCGCTTCTCAAAGCCCTCCAGAGAGACCAGCTTGAGCATGGCGGTGACCTTTTCCTTTATCTCGGCGTCGGTCTTCTTGTTTATCTTCATGCCGAAGGCTACATTCTCAAACACATTCATGTGGGGGAACAGAGCGTAGCGCTGGAACACGGTGTTGAGCTGGCGCTTGTGGGGCGGCAGGTCGTTGATGCGCTGGCCGTTGAAGAAAACATCGCCGCTGTCCGGCTCGGCAAAGCCGCCGATTATGCGCAGAGTGGTCGTTTTTCCGCAGCCCGACGGACCGAGCAGGGTGACAAAGCTGCCGTTGGCGATATCCAGATTAAGATCCTGCAAAACACTTTCTCCGTCAAAGGAGATGGATATATTCCGCAGACTGATTACAGGCTCAGACGCGCTTCCGGCGGTGGTCTCAGCGGTGCCGTTCTGGCCCCGGGTGATAATGGTTGCGTCGGACATAGGAAATACCCCCTTATTATGATCCCGTTTTGCAAAAAACGAGCCGTTCCTCCGGTGGATACAAGGAAAAACAGCTCTACGCACTTTTGCTATTTTATAATATATGCTTCGGCACGGAATGTCAAGATAATTGCCTCTTCGACAGATACCAATTTTAGGCTCGCCCGGCAGGAATATTTTGCCTCTTTGTCACAGACTTACCGTTCCGATGTTCCTTTACAGTCCCATCGTCCCATGGTATAATGCAGACATAAGAAAAATAATTCAAAAAGGATGATAGCCATGACAAATTCTCTGCCCTTCAGTCTGGTCATCTGGGACTGGAACGGCACGCTGGTCAACGACGCCGGCGCATCCTACGAATCGGTCAATGATATGCTTGCCCGCCGGGAACTGCCGCCCATCACCTTCCAGCAGTATTCCAGCTATATTGAAACGCCCATAACCGGCTTCTACCGCCATATCTTCGAGGATTTCGACAGCATGGACTTCGGCGTTATCTCCCGGGAATTTCACGAAGGCTCCGCGCGGCACATGGCCGGACGGGGACTTATGCCCGGCGCCGGGGCCGTCCTTGAACGGCTGCGTGAGGCGGGAGTGAAGCAGGTCATCGTCTCCTCCTGCGAGCAGGGTATGCTCACCGAGCAGGTGACCCGGTACGGCGTGGCGGAGTACTTTGACGCCATACTCGGCGCCGGGGATTTCCACGCCGGCAGCAAGATCGACCGCGCCCGGGATTACATGGCCCGGTGCGGCATCTCGCCCGACCGGACGGTCAACATCGGCGATATGCTCCACGACAGCGAGCTTTCTCAGGCGCTGGGCATCCGGTGTGTTCTGGTGGCCAGAGGTCATCAGACGCCCGAGGATCTCAAGGCCGCCGACGCGCTCCTTCTGGACGACATCAGCGGTGTGCCCGAGGCTCTGGGATTATGACATTGTCCTATCACTAAGGAGGCTACCATGCTTCAGCTTATAACCGGCGGCTCCGGCTGCGGAAAAACATACTATGTGCGCCAGCGGCTGTGCGAGCTGGCAAGGGAGGGCGGCAGTCCCATTCTCATCGTTCCCGAGCAGTATTCCTTCGAGAGCGAGCGGGCCATGCTGTCTTCGCTGGGAGCGGCCGACGCCCACAAGGTGCGGGTATACAGCTTCACCCGCCTTGCCGAGGATCTTGCCCGCAAGGCCGGCGGCTCGGCGGGACGGCGGCTGGACGACTGCGGCCGCGTGGCCGCCATGGGTCTGGTGCTGTCCAAATTGGGCAGTCACCTGAGCTACTACAAGGGCAAGCGCTCCTCCCACTTCATCGAGCATCTGCTGGACGCGGTAAAGGAGTTCAAGCTGTGCGCCCTGGACCCGGAGGACATCGCTCAGGCCGCGGCCAAGGCCGACGGACGCCTTGCCGACAAGCTGGGCGAGCTGGCGCTGATATACGGCGGCTACGATGCCGTCACCGCCCAGCTGGCTCCCCAAAAGAACACCACCCTTTACGACACTCTGCTGGCAAGCGGCATAGAGGACAGCCTTCCCGACCAGCCCGCCCTTGACCCCATGGACGACCTCGACCGGCTGTACGAGCAGCTGGGAGACATCCGCTTCTTTGAGGGCGTGACCGTTTTTGTGGACTCCTTCCGGGGCTACACCGGTCAGGAGCTGCGGGTGCTGGGACGCATCATGCAGCAGGCAAAGCTGTGCGCCGTCACCGTGGGACTGGAGCACGCTCCCACCCAGACCGAGGCCGAGAGCGGCCTTTTTGCCACGGCGCTAACCACCGCCGCCCAGCTTAAAGCCACGGCGGAGCGATACGGCTGCGGCCTGCTGCCCGAGGTGGTATTGAGCAAGCGTTATCGCTTCCGCTCGGAGGCTCTGGGAGTGCTGGAAGGCTCCATCTTCCGCCGGGAGGAAGACCGGCTGGTGTGGGAGGAGCCCACCGACGACCTCACCCTTTACGAAGCCGCCGACCGTTACGACGAGCTGGAATTCTGCGCCCGGGAATGCCGCCGCCTTGTGCGGGAGGAGGGCTACCGGTGCAAGGACATCGCCATAATTGCCCGGGACGAGGCGCTTTACGCTCCCATCGCCGCCGACGCCCTCGCCCAGCAGGCACTTCCCTGCTTTGCCGACCTGCGGGTGGACGCCTCCGGCTCGCCACTCATGCGCTTCGTGCTGGCCGCTCTGGACGCGGCCAAGGGAAATATGCGCACCGCCGATGTGCTGCGCTGCCTCAAGACCGGCATGATAGAGGGCATCACTCCCTCAGACATCGCCGAGCTGGAAAACTACTGCTACATATGGAGCGTTCCCACCGGGGGCTGGGAGCAGCCCTTTGACCAGAATCCCGACGGCATGGGCGCCCGCTCGGACGAGCACACCGCCCTGCGCCTTGAGCGCGTCAACGCCGTGCGGGAGCGGCTGTGCTCCCTCATTCTTCCTCTGCGGGCGGCTTTGCGCTCGGAGAAGGCTTCGGAAATGGCCGCCGCGGTGTATACCCTCGCGGAAAGCAGCGGCTGTATTGCCTGCCTCGAGGAGCTGAGCGAGGGTCTCTCCCCCACTCAGGCCGCCGAACTGCCTCAGCTCTGGGAGCTGCTTGTTTCCATTCTCGAGCAGCTTCACGCCATTCTGGGCGGCGGGCTGTGCTCGGGTGAGGACTTCATCGCATATATCACCCTTATGATAAAGCGGGCCGATGTGGGACATATTCCCCACGGCCTTGACGAGATAACCTTCGGCGGCGCCGACCGTCTGAGGGTCAATTCTCCCCGGGCGGTATTCGTCGTGGGAGCGCTGGAGGGCGAATTCCCCGCCGTTCCCTCGGGAGCGGGAGTGTTCACCGACGACGAGCGCCGCCGTCTGCGTGAGGAGCTGGGCGTGCAGGTGGCCGACACCGCCGACGCCCGTATGCTGGAGGAGCGGCTGCTGGTGTACAACGCCATAACCGCCGCCGGCGACCGGCTGTATATCACATGGCCCCGAGCCGTGGGCGGCGAGCTTGCCCAGCCCTCGGAATGGGTGGCCGAGGCTCTTGCCTGCGTGCCCAACGCCCCCCGGCTCAGCCACGGCTCTCTGCCCGAGGCAAAGGATGTGGGCAGCGCCGAGGCCGCCTTTGAGCTGTACGCCCGCTGTCTTGGCTCCGGCGCCCCGCTGGCGCCCAGTCTGCGCGCCGCCCTTGACCATTTTGACGAATGGCGGGGCAAGGCCCGCTCCGTGGAAGCCGCCCATCGGGGAGATTCACCCTCTCCTCCCGGCGCCGAGGGAGCCGGTCAGCTGTTTGGCCGGGAGCTTTTCCTTTCCGCCTCCCGGGCGGAGGACTACCACAAGTGCGGCTATCTTTTCTTCTGCCGCTACGGTCTGGGCATCCGCCCTCTGCGCAAGGCCGAGCTGGACGGCATGGCCTACGGCACCGTGGCTCACTATGTCCTTGAGCATCTTTTCCGCGGCGGACGCTCCTTCGCGGCCATCGCCTCCGAGCCGGAGGCCACCTCCCGGCAGGTGGCGGAGCTTATCGAGCGGTATCTCAGCGAGGTGCTGGGCGGCGAGCAGGGCAAGACTCAGGCCTTCCTTTACCGCCTGCGGGCCATGAAGGGCAGTCTGACGGCGCTGGCGGCCAACCTTGCCGCCGAGCTTGCCGACAGCGGCTTTGTGCCCATATCCTACGAAATGAAGATCGGCCCCGGCGGCCCGGTCACGCCCGAGGCCATCACCACTCCCGGCGGCATGACCGGGCGGCTGACCGGCAGCATCGACCGTGTGGACAGCTGCAAAGCCGGCAGCAAAAATTATCTGCGGGTCATCGACTACAAGACGGGCAAAAAATCCTTCCGGCTCAGCGATGTGCTGGACGGACTGAATATGCAGATGATAATTTACCTTTCCGAGCTGTGCGCCTCCACCCGTGGCTCCACCCCCGCCGGTCTGCTCTACTGCCCGGCCTTTTCCGGCTACACCGACGGCGAGCGGGACAGCCTTGACGCCGTTCTTGCCTCCGAGCGGGACAAGGCACTGCGCCGGGGCGGAATGGTCATTGAGCCCGAGGAGCTTATCCCCGACGACCGCCCCGCCGAGGACACCGACCTGCCGGTGTCCCGGGCCATGGAGCACGACCTTGGCGGAAAGTATATCCCCGTGACACTGCTCAGAAGCGGCAAGACCGCCGGAATGCTTACCTCTCAGGCCAGAAGCACGGTCATTTCCGACCGGCAGTTTGAGCTTATCGGCCGGTATGTGCGCCATCGGCTCCGGGCCATGCTGGAGCAGGTAGGTCAGGGACAGCTTGCCCCCGACCCCATCGCTCAGACTCAGTACAGTCTGTGCGAAAAATGCGATTATTATCCCGTGTGCCGCCACACCGGCGAGCCGCGGCAGAGCCGAACCATGGACACCGCCGAGGCTCTGGCGGCCATGGAAGCCGAGCTTGAGAAGGGAGGAGACAGCCAGTGAGCCGACCTCAGTTCACCGCCGACCAGCTGGACGCCATCGAGGCCCGTGGCGGCACAATACTCGTTTCGGCCGCCGCCGGCTCGGGCAAGACCGCCGTGCTGGTGGAGCGGGTCACCCGCCTTGTCACCGACCCCGACAATCCGGTGGACGCCGACCGTCTGGTAGTGGTCACCTTCACCAAGGCAGCCGCCGCCGAAATGCGGGAACGCATCGACAGCCGCATCGCCGAGCTGCTCCGCGAGCAGCCGGACAACGCGCCTCTGCGCCGACAGAAAATGCTGCTCAGACGGGCGCACATAGACACCATTCACTCCTTCTGCTCGGCCTGCCTGCGGGAGTTTTTCGCCCGGGCGGGCATAGCGCCCGACTTCCGCATCGCCGACGATTCGGAAATGAAGGCCATCCGCGCCGAGGCTCTCTCCGAGCTTATCGACGACTCCTACAACAGCGGCGATGAGGACTTCCGCGAGCTTGTGGAGCTGCTGGGCGACGAGCGCAGCGACCGCACCCTTTCAAAGGTCATCACCGAGCTGGCCGACTATGTGACCGCCTATCCCGATCCTCAGGCCAAGCTGGATGAATTTGCCGCCATGTACCACAGCGATCTCCCCGTGGCCGAGACCGGCTGGGGACGGTACGCTCTGGAGCGTTCGGCGGCGCTGATGGATTTTGCCGCCGACCTCAACGACCGGGCGCTGGACGAGATAACCCTCTACCCGGAGATCGAGGCCAAATGCCGGGCGGCCTTTGACCTTGACGGCAAGGTATTTGCCCAGCTGAGGGATATGGCTCTGGCGGGCGACTGGGATGGACTTTACGCCGCCTCACGCTCAAAGTCGCTCTTTGGCCGGATGCCCTCCTCCCGCAAGTCGGACGGCTCAAAATTCTCCGACGATCCCGACTACTGCCGCATAGACAACGGCCGCAGCTACCGCAAGAATCTGGTGAGCAAAAAGCTGCCCGAGCTGCTGTGCGCCGACAGCGCCGGCTTTGAGGCCGACCGGGAGCATCTTGCCCCGGTGGTGAATACACTGTGCCGGCTGACCGCCGCCTTCCGCGCCTCGGTGGCCCGCCGCAAGGCCGACCGCAAGCTGCTGGACTACGACGATCTTGAGCACATGACCGCCGGTCTGCTCTTCTACGAAAAGGACGGCATCCGTTACCGCACCGACACGGCCAAGGAGCTGGCCTCCCGCTTTGACGAGCTGCTCATCGACGAATATCAGGACACCAACTACACTCAGGATCTTATCTTCCGGGCCATTTCCCGTGAGCCGGGCGACGAGATCGCCGAGGGCGGCAATCTGTTCCTCGTGGGCGACATCAAACAGAGCATATACAGCTTCCGCAAGGCGGTGCCTCAGCTGTTTCTCCAGCGTCTCAACGACTACACTCTCTACGACCGGGAGCATCCGGTCTTCCCGGCAAAAATCATTCTCGACCGCAACTTCCGCAGCCGTCCCGAGGTCACCGACGCGGTCAACTTTATCTTTGAGCAGATAATGACCGCCCAGCGCGGCGGCATCATCTACGACGAGCAGCAGCGGCTGGTGGCCGGCAGAGCCTTTCCCGCCGCCGAGGGCATGGAGACCGAGCTGCATCTGTTCACCGCCAAGGCCTCTTCCCCCTCGGAGGACGAGGAAAACGACGACAGCCGCGCCGAGATCGAGGCCCGCTACTGCGCCCGCCTGATTCAGAAAATGGTGGGTAAGGCCATGGTCACCGACGGCGACGGACTGCGCCCGGCGGGCTACGGCGACTTCTGCATCCTGCGGCGAGGAGTGCGCTCCGGCGCGGGTAAGGCCTTTATCGAGCAGTTCGGCGCTCTGGGCATCCCGGTATCGGTCAATGTGGACGAGGGCTTTTTCCGCCAGCCGGAGGTGTGCGTGACCCTGTCTCTGCTCCGGGCGGTGGATAATCCTCTGCTGGATATTCCCCTGACCGCCGCTCTGCGCTCCCCGGTCTTCGGCTTTGACAGCGGCGACCTTGCCGCTCTGCGCTCGGGAATGGAGGGCAAGCCCCCGGTGTACGCCTGCCTGCGCCAGAAGGCGCTGGACGGCGACTCCCGGTGCCTGCGCGCCGTGGAGCTGCTTGACTCCCTGCGGGTCAGCGCCGCCGCCATGCCCTGCGACCGGCTGCTGCGCCACATCTACAACCGCACCGGCTACCTCGCCGCCGTTCAGGCCATGCCCAACGGCAGAGAGCGCCGGAACAATCTTCTTCTGCTGCTGGAGTTTGCCCGCACCAGCGAAGGCACCGGCAGTCACGGTCTTTCCGGATTTCTCGGCATGATGGAGCGCATGGAGGAGGACGGCCGCTCTCAGGCCTCCGCCCCTCTTTCCGGCAGCTGCGTCACCGTGCGCACCATGCACAACGCCAAGGGTCTGCAGTTTCCCATCTGCATCATCTCCGGCCTTGCCTCCAACAAAAATAACGCCATCCTCTCCTCCTCCCTGCCCATACACGAGCGGCTGGGCGTGGGAGCGGGAATATACGACCCGTCCCGCCGCCTGCGCTACACCTCCGTCCAGCGGCAGACCGTCCGCCGGGCCCGCTTCTCCGACGAGGTGGACGAGGAGCTGAGAGTGCTGTATGTGGCCCTCACCCGTGCCGTGGACAAGCTGATAATGATCTCCGCCTCCGACCGGCGCACCTCGGTGGACAGTATGCTGGCCGGCGTAGCCTCCATGCTCACCGAAAAGGGCGTTCCTCCGGTGTGGCTGGAGCTGGCTCCCTCTCCGGGCAAATGGGTCTCGGCCTGCGCCCTGCGCCATCCCGACTGCGATGAGCTGCGCGTCCGTGCCGCGGCGCTGTACGAGGGAACGGAATGCTCCTGCCCGCTGAAGGTCACCGTTGTGGGCGACGACGATCCCATGCTGGAGCCGCTGAGCGCCGACGACCTTCCCTCCCTCCCCGAGACCGAGGCCGACGAGGACATCACCGCCGCCCTCATCAGCTCCATGAATTATGATTATCTGAGCCGGTCGCCCGTGGGAGTGCCCGCCAAGGTGACCGCTTCCCAGACCCACAAGCACGGCGACCTTTCCGCCGGCAAAAACAGAGTACACATCAGCCCCACCCGCCCCTCCTTTATGATGAGCCAGGGACTGACGCCCACCGAGCGGGGCACCGCTCTGCACCGGTTCATGCAGTTCTGCGACCTTTCCGCCGCCCGCTCCGACGCTGAGGCCGAGGTGCGCCGGCTGGTGGAATCCCGCTTCCTCACCCGCCGGGAGGGCGACGCCGTGGACGTCGATCGTGTGGCAAAGCTGCTGGGCGGCCCTCTGGGCGCCATGATGGAGCAGGCCGAGCAGCTTTACCGGGAATGGCGCTTCACCGTGGAGCTGCCCCGGGAACGGCTGTCTCTGTTCACCGACGCCGATCCTTCCGGGGAAATGGTGGTGCTGCAGGGTGAGTGCGACCTGCTGCTCATCAGCGGCGGGCAGGCCGTCGTGGTGGACTACAAGACCGATCAGGTCACCTCCACCGATCAGCTCCTTGAGCGCTACCGGGATCAGCTGGCGCTGTACTCCGACGCGGTCACCGCCGTCACCGGCCTGCCGGTACGCTGCTACATCTACTCCTTTAAGCTCTCCGAGCTGCGCGAGGTGTGATTTATAGCCAAACGATACAAAAGCCGCTGTCCCATAAAGGCGAAAAAATCCGAAATTAACTATTGCAATTTGCGCCGGAATGTGCTATCATGTTTTAGCGTCTTAGGGACTATCCCGGAAAACGACTATGTTTCTGCATGAGAGGTGAAACGAAATGAAGGAAAATCTGCATCCCAAGTATGAAGCTACCACCATCAAGTGTGCTTGCGGTAATGTGATCGAGACCCGCTCCACTTCCAAGGAGATCCGCGTCGAAATCTGCTCCAAGTGCCATCCCTACTTCACCGGTAAGCAGAAGCTCGTCGACACCGGCGGACGCGTCGATCGCTTCAAGAAGCGTTTCGGCCTTAACTGATTGCTTCAACACAAAACCGCGGCGGTGCTTTTCGCATCGCCGTTTTTGTTTATCAGGAACGGAGGGGCTGTATGGAATACACCACCGTCACGCGCGAATGCAGCGTTGAGTTCATCGAGCGCCGCTCCCGCTTCATCGGCCACATCAAGCCGGTGGTCAGCGAGGAGGAGGCCATCGCCTTCATCGAGGAAAAGCGCTCAAAATACTGGGACGCCACCCACAATGTCTACGCCTACTCCCTGCGGGAGGGCAACATCTGCCGCTACAGCGACGACGGCGAGCCCGGCGGCACGGCCGGAATGCCGGTGCTGTCAGTGCTGACCAAGCCGGGCATCACCGACGCGGTCATCGTTGTCACCCGCTACTCCGGCGGCATTCTGCTGGGCGGCGGCGGCCTTGTGCGCGCCTATTCCCACAGCGCCGCCCTCGCCGTGGAGGAATCGGGCCTGCTGGTGATGCGTCTGTGTCAGATCTGCCGCCTTGAGTGCGACTACGGTGCTTACGGCCGTGTGGGCGCTCTCATACCCGAGATGGGCGGCGTCATCGACGATTCCCAGTTCACCGACAAGGTGGAGCTGACCTTCCACATGACCGCCGAGCAGCTGGCCGCTCTCCAGCCCCGGCTGGCCGACGCCACCTGCGGCGCCTGTCAGGCCGAGGTCACCGGCGAGCGGTTCTACGCCTTCGACGCCGAATAGTGCCGTCAGAAAGCCGCTCGGACAGAAAACAGTTAAAGCCAAGCCGTGTGTTGCGGCTTGGCTTTTTTCTTTGGTGATAGTGCGCGACGGGCGCTGGTGGGCAAATCGGGATTTGTCATATCTGAGAACTTACATTTATTGATCCTCTTGTCCTTCTATGATGCAATAATCCAGATAATCATTCACATCAATCTCTTCAATATATTCCGGAACGATTTCATCATAGCATACCCATTGGCTTCCCATCGCATGAACAAATTTACTTTTTTCCAGATGATATATATATCCTTTGCTATTATAATTTGGGCGGCAATTCCTGAAGAGCATTTTATCTCCATATTCCGGCATCATAATTCTCTCAGCCCCGGCTCCTTCTTCAATACAGCCCATAGAAAAAAGGATCGCCATTGTTTTATTCGTTGTAGCATATACAGCATATTGACATCCTTCTTCATATTCAACATCACACGCTTGACTAGGTATTAACCTGTCAACCCTTATTGGACTGCCATGAAACAGATATTCTTTTTTCATAACGCCTCGCAAAATTCTTATTTACCGTTCTGCCCGATTCCATCCTACCACACAAATCAGAATCACGCAAGCCCCGGCGCCGCCCTCGCCTTATCCCGCGATTAAAGCCAGACCGTGTTTTTGCGGTCTGGCTTTTTTCTTTGGTGATGAGCTTGGTGCAGAAGTGTGCTTCGGGCTGTTGGCGGAATGGTGTCCGCCGCTCTGAAAGCCGAAGTTCATATATCCATTGCAGTTTTGCTTTTCAACGGACAAATAATACAAAAAAGGCTACCGCAAAAATAAACGCCGCCACGCATAACGAGAATACCGCGATTCCTCTGTTCTTTTTCCACTGCAATATTGCCTGAGAGATCATTGATATTCCCATGAATATTTCACAGACAACGATTGCTCCATCCCAAGCCCCCGTTATTTGCAGAACCGCACAAACGATTACAATTATCGAACTGAATGTACCCACCAGAAAGGCACATTTTTCATGTCTGGTTTTTTCCGAAAAACGCTCAATTATCTTTTTCATAGTCTTCCTCCTTAAAATTCAAACATTCCATCCTGTCTGTACCATGTTGGGCGTGCGCCGGCGGGCAAGGTCGGGCTCGGCAGCTTTCATCAGTCCCAATACATACTGATGATGTTTTGATTTTCACACCCATTCAAGGCATCCGCGAAGTCACAATAGCGCGTTTCGTCTGTCACATATATGTCAACAGAGCGTTTTTCATCTTCAGTCAGTTTTTCAATGCTGTATGGTTCTATCTGACGATATCGCGAGAAAATCCCGGCTATCTGTTTTTCTTTCAGCCCGGTTTTCAGCCACAGATTATCGCAGTACATATACATTCCATTATCCGTTTCCTCTATAGGATAGGTACACGCATATATCTCCGCTTCCGGATCAAGCTCCCTGATCTCTTTTAACGCTTTTTCCAGTGAAATCCAGTCCGCATCTTCGTCCAGCACAAATCCTTGCCTGCATACTCTCAGATACACCTCCCAAGCAATAACGGCTGTTTTTTCTATCAGATATTTATCCATCATTGCGCTTCTCCCGAAAACTCCTCGTCAGATTTTTATTTATTCTTCCGCGCGATTACATACTATCACACGAATCCGAATTGCGCAAGAACCATAATCTCCTTTGACTTTCCCCTCGGTTTTACAAAATATATACATTATAGCCGCCCGCGGCGATTGACAAGCCAAGAGGGCATAGTCTATAATACTAATTATACGAATACATTATATTTGTCATGATTTTCTTCGGATCATCATGCGCTGTCGGCGGGGCAAACAGCTGTCGGATCCGATCCCGGCAGTTGTTTTTTTGTATCCGCCTCCGGCAGTATAACCTATCGGAAAGAAGCGGCAGAATGTCTGATTACAAAGCGCCTTTCAAGGGTGTCGTCCTCGGCGGCAATCCCCGGGTAACCATTCTTGGCACCGACATAGATGTCCTCGATATGGACGGCACGGTGACTCTCACCGAGCGGTACATCACCGAGGGCGTGCCTTTGCACCTTATCGGCGTCAACGCCGACAAGCTCAATATGCTGGCCGGTGACCGCCGGCTCAGAGACATCACCAACGGCTGCGGCATCATCAACGCCGACGGCGCGTCGGTGATAATGGCCGGCCGGTTTCTTAAAAAGCCTCTGCCCGAGCGGGTGGCGGGCATCGACCTGATGCAGCGACTGGTGGCTCTCAGCGCGGAAAAGGGCTATTCGGTCTACCTCCTCGGCGCAAAGCAGGAGGTGGTGGAGGCCACTGCCGCCGAGCTGAAAAAGCGCCATCCGGAGCTGAACATAATCGGCCTGCGCAACGGTTACTTCTCCGAGGAGGAGTGGCCCTCTATATCCGCCGGGCTGAAGGAGCTGCGGCCGGACATCACCTTTGTGGGCATCAGCTCGCCGGCCAAGGAATACCTTGTGGATTTCCTCCAGAGGGACGGCTGCGGCGGCGTTTTCATGGGGGTGGGAGGCAGCTTTGACGTTATCTCCGGGAACATCTCCCGGGCGCCTCTCTGGATGCAGAAGGCCGGGCTGGAGTGGCTTTTCCGGGTGCTGCAGGAGCCAAGGAGATTGTTCAAGCGGTATTTCGTCGGCAACTGGGTCTTTGCCTCTGCCGTGATAAAAGAAAAGTTCAGAAAAAAGTAACTGGAGTAGACATGAAAAAAATCATGCTGGTCTTCGGCACACGCCCGGAGGCCATCAAAATGTGCCCGCTGGTAAATGAATTAAAGCAGCGCAGGAGCTTTCAGGTAATAGTCTGCGTCACCGGTCAGCACCGGCAGATGCTCGATCAGGTGCTGGAGGTTTTCGGCGTGGTGCCCGACTACGACCTTTCGGTCATGAAGGAGGAGCAGACCCTTTTTGACGTGACCGGACGGGTGCTGGAGGGCTTTGGCCGCCTGCTTGCGGAAACAGAACCGGATCTCGTCCTCGTTCACGGCGACACCACCACCGCCTTTTCCGCCGCGCTGGCCAGCTTTTACGCCCGCGTGCCGGTGGGCCATGTGGAGGCCGGACTGCGCACCTACGACATCGGCTCTCCCTACCCGGAGGAATTCAACCGTCAGGCCGTGGACATCATCAGCCGGTTCTGCTTTGCTCCCACCGAGGCCTCAGCGGAAAATCTCCTCCGTCAGGGCAAGAGGCCGGAGGATGTGTTCGTCACGGGCAACACGGTCATCGACGCCCTGAACACCACCGTGAGGGAGGATTACACCCATCCCGAGCTGGACTGGGCAGGAGACAGCCGACTGATATTCGTCACCGCCCACCGCAGGGAAAATCTGGGGCAGCCTCTGCGCCATATTTTCCGCGCCATCCGCCGGGTCATAGAAGAGCATCCCGATGTAAAGGCGCTCTATCCCATTCACATGAATCCCTCGGTCCGCCGTGCCGCCGACGAGGAGCTGCGCGGGCTTGAGCGGATGCACATATGCGAGCCCCTGAGCGTTTCCGACTGCCACAACCTGATGGCTCGCTCCTGCCTTATCCTCACCGACTCGGGCGGCATTCAGGAGGAGGCTCCCAGTCTGGGCAAGCCGGTGCTTGTTCTGCGGGGAACCACCGAGCGTCCCGAGGGTATCGAAGCCGGCGTGCTGAAGCTGACCGGCGTTGACGAGGAGGATATATACTCCGACTTCACCCGGCTGCTGACCGACGAGGAGCTTTACCGCGCCATGAGCCGGAAGGTCAATCCCTTCGGCGACGGAGAGGCCTGCCGCCGCATCGCCGATATTCTTGAGGAGAAGCTGAAATGAAGGTGCTGCATATCTCGCGGACAATGGGTCAGGGCGGCGCCGAAAAGGTGGTTCGCCAGCTGTGCGAGGGCGTGGATTCCGTGACCCATCTGGTCATTTCCACCGGCGGCGTGAATGTGGCTCCCATCGAGGCGGCGGGAGCAAAGCACTTTACCATGCCCGACATCGACTGCCACAGCCCGTTCAATATGCTGCGGTGCTTTTTCGCCATTCTGAAAGCCGCTCGCCGGGAGAAGGCCGATATCCTGCATTCCCACCACCGCATGGCCGCCTTTTACGCCCGCGTTATCGCCCTTTTCCTCAATGTGCGGCGGGTGTACACCGCCCACAATGTTTTCACCGACCGCCGATGGCTCACCCGCTTTGCCCTCAGGGGCAGTGCCATTGTCGCCGTAGGCGATTCGGTAAAGGATAATCTGACCGGCTTCTACGGCATTGAGGCCGAACGCGTCACTCTTGTGCGCAATTCCGTGCGGATGGATTCTTCCCGGACGGCGCATGATAATGCCCTTGAATCGCTGAGGGCTTCCGGAGTATGCCTTGCCGGAGCCATAGGTCGGCTGACCCGCCAGAAGGGCATGGACACCTTCATCCGGGCCGTCGCCCTGTGTTCCGAAACCGTCACCGCTGTCATCATCGGCGACGGAGAGGAGCGGGCATCTCTTGAACAGCTGGCCGCCGGACCGGGCATGGAGCGCCGGGTGATTTTTCTCGGATACCGGGAGGATATTCCCGCCCTTATGCGGCAGCTGGATTTCGTTGTGCTGCCCTCCCGCTGGGAGGGACTGCCCCTTGTTCCCATCGAGGCCTTCGCCTGCGGAAAAGCGGTCATAGCCTCGGACATTCCCGGAAACAGCGACATCGTGACCGACGGCGAAAACGGCCTGCTTTTCCCGGTGGACGACCCGGAGGCGCTGGCCGCGTGCATAAATCGGCTGTCAGCCGACCGTGCTCTGCGGGAGCGGCTGGAAAGCGCCGCCCTTGAAAGCTATAAAAAGAATTACCGCTGCGAGGATTTTCTCGAAGGCTACAGAAACATATACACCGGCAAAGGAACGGACAGATGACAAGAGTGCTTGAGGTGACCGAGGGTCTTGCCAGCGGCGGCAGAGAGAGCTTTGCCGTCGGCGTGCTGAAAAACATCGACCCGGAGGAATTTCACCTTGATTTTTTCACCCTGACCTCCCAGCATCAGTTTTACACCGACACGGTTCTTGAGCGCGGCTGCGCCATCATCAGCGCGGACACCGGCGGAGTTAATCAGGGTCTTGGAAAGTTTATCAAAAAGAATATCGCCCTGTTCCGTGCCATCCGCCGGGGAGGCTACGACGCCGTGCACATCCACGGCGACAGCCACCTTGACTGGCTCAAGGTGCTGGCGGCTCGCCTTGCCTCCCGCCGGGCGGTCATCATTCTCCACGCCCACGGCTCGGTGGGTCTTTCCGGCGGAGTGAAGCGGACACTGGGACGGCTTTGCCGCGCCGCTGCATCCGGGATCCCGGATGTCCGTCTGGCCTGCTCGGAAAAAGCCGCCCGATGTATGTTTCCGGAGGGCATAGAGGCTGAGATCATAGGCAATCCGGTGGACACCGCTGCCCTTATCCGGAATGACACCGCCCGTGCCGCTCTGCGGAAAGGGCTGGGCATCGGCGACGGCGAGCTGCTCATAGGCCACGCCGGGCGATTCTCCCCGGAAAAGAATCACCGGTTCATTCTGGACACCTTCTGCCGGATGCGGTCAGAGGGGCACCGCTGCCATCTGCTGCTGGTGGGCGAAGGAGAGCTTCGGCCGCGGTTTGAGCAGCAGGCCGCGGAGCTGGGGCTTGGGGACTGCATTCATTTCTCCGACCCGATGGGAAATCTTGCCGCCTTTTATAACGCCATTGACGCCCTCTGGTTTCCTTCAATGAACGAGAGCTTCGGCATGGTGGCGTTGGAGGCTCAGATCTCCGGCACCCCGGTGCTCATCTCCGGCGGAGTGCCGGACGAGGTCATAGTGAACCACAATGTCATCCGCCCCGGCGAGAATGCCGGGGAGTGGATTTCCGCCACCATATCCGCCCGTCGGCTCGACCGGGTGGATATGGATAGATTCCGCCCGTGGTCGGCCGAAATCACAGCCGCCAGAGCCGCGGAGCTTTACAGAGGAGGGAGAGCAGCTGCAAAAGAAAAATAACGCCGGCATGATGTCCTTTGCGCTCATGCTGTTTTCATATATCCTGCCGGTCACCTTCGGCCTGCCGGTCAGCGCCGCCGCTGTGGTTCAGCTGGCCGCCGCCATGTGGGCAGTCGCCTTCTGCCCTGAGGCCGACCGCGCCGCCCGTCTGCCCCGCTCCATGGCGCTGTGGTGCCTGCCGCTGGCGGTGATTCTCCTCAATCTGCGCGGCCTGCCCGGTCAGGTGGCCCTGAAATATATTCTCTGGTTTATCATAGGCATTGCCTCGATCGCGGTCTCCCTTCGCAAGGGCTCCCTTGAGCGGATATACCGCCTGCTGTTTATTGTCGCGGGCATTGTTTTTGCCTCGGTCTGCGTGCAGCTTGTTTTCCCCGGGCTGTTCAAGGCGATGATAGAGCCGCTTATCTTCGCCCGGGACACCTATTATTACCAGTACAACGCCGCCCACGGCATAATCTACGGCATCGCCTGCGACAAGACCGCCTCCACCCTCATAGGGACGCTGTGCGTCGCCGCGGCCTTTTTCTGCGGCGGAGGCATGGGGCTTCGGCTATGGGTCAGAGGATTGCTGGCGGCTATGGGCGCCTTCCTGTGCGCCATGGCCGGTTCGAGAACCAGCCTTGTGTTTATCCCGGTCTTTATTTTCGCGGTGTATCTGCTGAGCGCTCCCCGCAAAAGGATGATACGCATAGCCCTGCTGGGCGCCGGAGCCGCCGCCGGATGCGCGGCCGCCTTTGCCCTTCTGGCGGTGCTTTTCCCCGACATTACCGTTGTGCGGCGCATAACCGACACCCTCTCCGGCCTGCTTTCAGGCGGCGGCCTCGGTTCCGTTTCCAGCGGCAGAGACCTGCTCTTCGGCGCGGCGATCGAGGGCATAAAGGAAGCGCCTCTGCTGGGGCACGGCTGGTTCAGCTTCAACACTGACCACACCGGCATCATCGACGAGGGCACCTCTTCCTTTGTGCACAATATCGTACTTCAGCTGCTGTACGACACCGGCATCGTGGGCACTATTCTTTTCCTCTCCCCGCCGGTGTACTTCTGCTTCCGCACCCTCCGGCTGCTGCGGAGGGCGGGTAATTCCGGTCGTTCTGTCCGGACGGATAGCCTGCTGCTGGGCACCTTTATTCAGCTGCAGCTGCTGGCCGACTCCATGCTCCATGTGGGTCTGCTCGACCCGGTGATGCTGCAGGTTTATTTCCTCGCTCTGGCGCTGTGCTTCGTGGCCGAAAGCGAGCTTTGCCCCGAGGCCGAAGAGCGTATGCTGACCCTCAGCCTCGCAAAGCCCGCCTCCTATCTGCGGCAGGGCTGCTTCGCGGTGGGCTCTGTGCTCACGCTGGCCGCCTCTCTGCTCATCCGCCGGGAGGAAAAGCGCCTTGCCTTCGGCTCATGGATGGGCCGGCTCTACATCGACAATTCAAGATATCTGCTGGAGCAGGCGCTGGCCATGTACGGCCCGGACTGGCGCTTTGTGTGGGTGGGCGGCGATTCGGTCAAGGCTCAGCTGCCCGACGACCCTCGGATAGTGTGCGTGAAGAAAAACAGCGTTCCTTCCCTTTTCCATCTGCTCCGGTGTAAATATATGTTCTGCTCTCAGCTTCCTTTTGAGGATCTGAGCGAATTCAACGTCTATCGCGGCGCGGTGGTGACCTATCTGCACCACGGCTGCCCGGTCAAGAAATGGGGCGACGACACTCCCGGCAGAAGGGCTCCCAATCCCATCCGCAGAATCCTCAACCTTTTCACCGGAGCCTCCCGCCGCCTTGATTACTTCACGGCCAGCTCCAAGGCCCACGCCCGAACCAACCTGACCGCGCTGAAATCCTACGGCTGCACTGCCTCCAACAATCTTCCCGCCGGCACGCCGAGGAACGATATGCTGGTCAGGCTCACTCCGGCTCAGAGCCGCTCCTTCAAGGAGCAATACAGCCGGCGGCTGGGCTTTTCGCCCGACAAGCGGGTCATACTCTATGTGCCCACCTTCCGGCGGTCGGGCGCGGAAAACCGGTCTCTGATTGCCGGAAGCCCGGAAGAGACCGCCGCTCTTGCCGTTCTGCTGCGTGAGCTTGACTGCGTGCTTATTGAGAAGGCTCACTTTGCCGGCAGCTTCGGCGACCGGTCGGCGGCGGAGCACGGTTCTGAGCTTATTCCCTGCCCCAAGGACGTAAACCTGCAGGAAATGCTCACCTTTGCCGACTGTGTCATCAGCGACTACTCGGGCGCGTTCCTTGATTTCTCCCTTCTCGACCGGCCCATAATCCATTATCTCTACGACCACGAATTTTACCGCGACAGCGACTCCGGCCTGTATTACGGCACCGGTGAGTTCGCCGCCGGCCCCATCGCCGAGGATCACGCTCATCTGCTCAGGGCTGTCAAGCATTGCATGGAGGACAGCGGCCACCAGCGCAGAAAGCGGCTGAGGGTGCGCGACAGATTCATGCACTACGAAACCGGCACCGCCTCGCGGCAGATTCTTGAACGGGTGGTCGGCTCCTAAATCTCAACACAACGCAGCAAGGGCGGTGACCGCAGATGAAAAGGATCCTCGAAAAATATTCCCGGCTGAGCGTTCAGGCAAAGGCGGCTCTGTGGTTTGCCCTGTGCAGCGTTCTGCAGAAGGGCATAGCCTTTCTGACGGTGCCGATCTTTACCCGCCTGCTCACCAGTGAGGAATACGGCACCTACAGTCTGTATCTTTCCTGGCTGGGGATACTGACCATCATCACCTCCCTTTACCTTTACAACGGCGTGCTCAACAACGCCATGGTGCGCTTTGAGGACGACCGGGATCGTTACATCTCCGCCATGCAGGGTCTGACCGTTACCATATCGGCGGCGGTGTTTGTGCTCTGGCTGATATTCAGGGAGCGCTGGACGGCCTTTTCCGGCCTTGCCCCGGTGCTGATGGTGCTGATGTTCACGGAGATGACCGTCACTCCGGCGCTGAGCTACTGGTCGGGACGACAGCGCTTTGAGTACCGTTACAAGCGCCTTGTGGCTGTCACGCTGGCAAAGTCCCTTGCCAATCCTCTCCTCGGTCTCGCGGCCGTGAAGCTGTCCTCCGGCGACGGAGCCACCGCCCGTGTGGCGGCGGCAGTGGCTGTTGAGGTGCTGGTCTGCGGCGCGGTGGCCGTGTATCAGTTTATAAAGGGAAAATGTTTTTTCCACCGGAAATACTGGAAATACGCCCTTTCGCTGGGCGTTCCTCTGCTGCCCCATTACCTTGCCGGAATGGTTCTCAGTCAGGGCGACCGGATAATGATCGAAAAGCTGGCCGGACGCTCTCCGGTGGCCTTTTACAGCGTGGCCTGCAATGCCGGAATGGCGGTTCAGGTGCTGACCAACGCCATCGGCGGCGCCTTTACCCCTTGGATATACCAGCGGCTCAAGGCGGGCGACTGCAAGGGCATGGCCAGAAGGATAAACAGCCTGCTGTTCCTCACCGCCTGCGGGATCTTCGCGCTGATGCTGTGCGGGCCGGAGCTGATGCTGCTCTTCGGCTCGGAGGAATACGCCGGCAGCGAATATGTCATTCCGCCGGTGGCCGCCAGCGTCTTCTTCATCTTCCTTTACAACATCCTCGCCGTGCCCCAGTTCTATCATCAGAAAACAAAGTATATGCTGTTTTCTTCCCTCGGCGCGGCGGCGGCGAACATTGCCCTCAATTACATCTTCATCCGCCCCTTCGGCTACGTGGCGGCGGCCTATACCACTCTTGTCTGCTATGTCCTCTACAGCCTCGGTCATTATTTCGTCAGCGTTTCCATCCTCGAGGCCCACTCCCCCGGCACCTCCGCTCTGATGTTTGACCGGCGGATGATCTTTGCCCTTTCCGCGACTGTCATTGCCGCCGGAAGTCTGTGCGGTCTGCTTTTCGGCCTGCCGGCAGTGCGCTATATCCTCATCGCCGGGCTGGCTGTGTGCGCTTTCCTGTTCCGAAGCAAAATAAAAACGCTTGTGCTCGGCTCGTAGCCGGAGCGTTTTCAAGGAGCATATCTTATGCTGTACAAATACGAAACACACCTGCACTGCTGCCAGTGCAGCTACTGCGCCGGCAGCACCTCCACGGAGCTGGTTCTGGCCTATCAGCGGGCCGGATACGCCGGCTTTGTGCTGACCGACCACTTCATATACGGCAACACCTGCGTCGACCGCACCCTCCCGTGGAAGCCGCGCATGGAGCGCTATTACAACGCCTATCTTGAGGCAAAGGAGCTGGGCGACCGGCTGGATTTCGACGTTATCTTCGGTCTTGAGCACTCCTACGGCGACGGCAAGGAGGTGCTGCTGTACGGCATTGACCTCGGCTTTCTGCTGGACAATCCTGACATTCCCCGGCTCACCCTCGACCAGATAGTGGATAGAGTGCATCGGGCGGGCGGTCTGGTTATTCAGGCTCATCCCTACCGGGAGCGCGGGTACATAGACAGCCGTGTCCCTCCCCGCGCCGACATCGTCGACGGCATCGAGATATACAACGCCGGAAACAGCCCGGAGGAGAATCTGCCAGCTCTTGAGCTGGCGAGAAAGGGCGACTACATAATCACCAGCGGCGGCGATGTCCACAGCTCCCGGAGCATAGACATCGGCATGGCGGGCGTGGTGCTCGACAACCGTGTTCACGACGGCAAAACCTTTGTCCGGGCGCTGAAAGAGAAAAATCACGGACTGCTCGTACAAGGCAGGATCCTTTCCGCGGTGACCGGTGATGACCTATCCATATAAAAAGCCAAGGGATATTGATTCGCGTGAATCAATATCCCTTCAGTGTTTCTTCAATGTAATCGGGCAGAGTGACGCTGCGCTCCCGGCAGGCGTTGAGGTGCTTCATTCTCAGCGCCGACTGCTTCTTTTCGCCGCGAATTATCCAGCGGCAGATGAAAAATTCCGTGACCGCCATGAACAGCGCGAAGGCCAGCGCGTCCTGCAGCGAGCTTTCCATGGCTCGCTCCACCACATCGACAAGGGTCACGACGGCAAGGCCGATCGGCAGAGCCAATATTATTATTTTCCGGCCGAGCTCTTCTTCCTTCAGCAGCTTGTCGAGGTAAGTCTCCCTTGTGGTCTTGCCTCTCTTTTCCAGCCGCTGAAATCTCTTCTGCCAGCCGGTGAGAAGAATCTTCTCAAGGTCGCGGTCCTGCAGGTTCTTGTAATAGCTGTCCTGCTCCATCAGCCGGCGTTCGTCGCGCAGGGTGCCGTAGGTTTTGTATCTGTACACAGCCCGCGCGATGGTATAAAGCAGAATGTATCCCGCCGAGCCCAGCACGAAGGGCCACATCGGCAGCATGAGGGAAAGACCCTCGGTCAGCTTCATTCCAACGCCGATGAACGCGGCGAACATAATGGCCAGAAGCCAGTACCAGCCGCCCACGCCTTTGCCGCTTTTGCCCCGGGCAAAAAGGGGCGCGAGGACGACCTCGCTGACGATATACATAAGCGCCGCCGCGGCGATGCCCACTCCAACGCCGGAATAGTCGGCCTTTGCCGCGAAGAATCCGGCCTCACCCGTGCCGCCGGCAAGCAGCGCGATGGTTTCCAGCACCAGCACGAACCACGCCACCCGGTAAAGGCTGGCCGGGATGGTGCTCAGCCGGTCGGCTATGGTGAAGTCGGCAAAGTATTCCCGGCAGAAGCCGTTTATGTCCTTGCCCACCAGCTTCCGCGCCGGCTTTTCTTCACTCTGGGCGGTGAGCAGAAGGTCATAGAGGTCGCACAGCTTTTCCTCCGCCGCCTGAGCGGAAATATTCTTAAGCGAGGCGTACAGCACCGCCTTGGAAAAGACCTCCCGGTATTCGCCCTTCAGCTGAGTTTCCATTACATTGTAATCCATTTTTACTCTTCCTCCTCAAACAGAATGCCCCACGCGCTCCTCGTCACCCGGCTGTAGCTTTCTCTGAAGGCCTCAAGGCGGGCGATGCCCTCCGGGGTGATGGAGTAATACTTTCTTATGGGGCCAAGGGGCGATTTGGCCTTGCGGCAGGCAATACAGCCGCTTTTGTCCAGACGGGTGATTATCGGGTAGAGGGTGCCCTCACCCACATCCTCAAAGCCGGCCTCCTCCAGCCGACCGAGTATCTCATATCCGTAGGTCTCGCCTCGGGCGATAACCCCCAGCACACAGCCCTCCAGCACGCCCTTGAGCAGCTGACTGTCGTCCACGGCTTTCCCCTCCTTGCTACTTTGTTTTACCAAGTACCTTGGTGATAATATAGCACAGCTACTTTGCATTGTCAAGTAGTAAATCAAAGCCTTCGCCCGCCGGCATGGCAAAACCGACGGGCGAAGGCTTTTGTATTGAGATAAGAAGGGAGATGTTATCAGTCAGCTATGTCCACTCTGGTGGTGGCGAAGATGATCTCTTCCTCCGGGTACACCTCATACATCGTGGTAACGGTCTGCTCCGGCTGGGCGAAGGTCAGCTCGCCGGTGGCCTCGAAGCTGTCAATGTCGAAGCGGAAGAGGGTGTAGTCGGAGCAGATGTAGAAGCTGTCCCCGATGTAGAGACTGCGGAGGGTGCCGTTGAGCTTGGTGTGATCCATTTCCAGCACATAGCGCTCGTAGAAACCGCTGTCCGCGCTGTAGCCGTAGACGAGGTAGCCGTCCCAGATAGGGAAGGCGATGACATCCCGGTCGGCGGAAACAAGGGCGGCCTTGTGGTTGTAGAGAGCCTCGGAATAGCTGATGTCCTCCAGCAGAAGCTTATGCTTTTCGGTGACATCGGCGGGATCGCTTATGTCGAACATACTCAGCTTCATGCAGTTGGTGGCTCCGGTCTCCTCGTCGGCGTCCATGCCCAGACCGAGCATCAGGCCGTCGGCAAAGGGGTGCATATACTGGGAGAAGCCGGGGATTTTAAGCGCGCTGAGCAGAGTGGGAGCGGTGGGGTCGGACAGGTCGACGGCAAAGAGAGGATCGACCTGACGGAAGGTGACGAAGTAGCCTGTATCGCCGCTGAAGCGCACGGAATACACCCGCTCGTCCTTGGCAAGGCCGTCAAGGCTGCCGATGATGTTCAGGCTGTCGTCAAGGGTGTAAAGGCCGTTGGTGGAGGTGCTGCTCCAGTCGTAGCGGTCGATGCCGTCGGTGTATATCTTCTCCACGGAGGTGTAGCCGGTGGTGACCACGCGGAGCACGCCATTGTGGCGGTCGAGGGAGAACTGATTGAGCAGAGAGCCGGGCACGGTGCCGGTGGCGGTCAGATTGATCGCGCCCTCGCTGATGGTGTAGCTGATGAGCTTGGTGCTGTCGCTGTAGGTGCGGATGGTGACGTTCTCGCCGTTTTCGGTGGTCTCTTCCTCCTCGTTGCTGCTTTTGGAGCAGGCGAGGATGATCCGCTCGGTGTCGGCGTAGACGGTGGTTCCGCTGCCGAAGGTGGCCTCAGTGGCGGCAAATTCGTTGCCGGTGCGGATGTTGACCGAGGATATCACCGCGTAGGTGGAGGCGCTGGGCTCGGGCAGGATGCACACATCGGCGGCGGCCATGGGAGCGCTCTGTCCGTCAACGCACAGCAGCGGGACATAGGTCTCGGGGTCGTTCTCGTCGATCTCGCTGTAGACACCGTAGGAGGTGACGAGGTAGATGTAGTCGCCGATAAGGCGGGAGTCGTTGAGATAGCCGCTCTGGGAGCAGTCGCCGATGAGCGCCGGAGCGGCACGGTCGGTGATGTCATATACCAGCACGCCGGAGAAGCTGTCGTATCTCCAGTCGCTGCCCTCGCTCCTTACCTCCTTGTTGTAAAGGACGGCAAGACGGTCGCCGCTGACATAGATGTTGCTGACGCCTAACCAGCCATTTTCCGGAGTGTTGTCCTTGACAGCACCGATGGAGGTGACGGTGGCCATGTTCACCGGGTCGATGATATACACGGTGCCGCAGGACAGACGATAGATGTAATCGCCGTCGGTCTTGATGATGTCGGCCTCGTCCACATTCTCCTTCTGGGTGTTGGTAGCGGAGTAGTCCTTGCCGGCATTGTCGGCAGCGTCGTTGTACACCTCAGGCTCGACGGCCTGAGGCGCGGCGGTGGCGAGGGTCTCGGGCACGGTTGTCACGGGAGAGCCGGATACCGGCATTTCCGGCGCCATTTCCGACACGGCTTCTTCCATCACCGCGCCGTCGGTCAGCACGCCAAAGCCGGCGTAATAATCGGAACCGTTCTCCTTGCGCAGAGAGCGGACGGCGTCGTAGATCTCGTCGTAGTCGGCGGCGGAGTGCAGGTCGCCAACACTGACCACTTCGGTGAGCGGCAGGTCAACGCCTCTGCCGTGGTTGGCGATGATGGGCAGGCAGATCAGCGCCGCCAGCACCACGCAGGCGGCTGTGGCCACGGAGATGATGGTAATGACGGGCTTGCTGGATTTGCTTTCTTTGTTTTCAGTCATGTTGATTACCCCTTCCGGCAAGGAATCCGGAGCCTTTAGCAGCTCGTTGTCCACGCGATATTTTTCTCTGAAGTCACTCATCGATATCCTCCTTGAGTTGATAGCGCAGCTCCTCCCGGGCCCGGAACAGCCGGGACTTGACCGCCGACCGGCTCAGGCCGGTGAGCTGGGCTATCTGGTCTATGGAGCAGTCCTCGTAATAGTAAAGATGCACCACCGTGCGCTGGCTTTTGGGCAGCTCCATGACCGCGTAGTACACCTCGGTCTGCTGCTCCATGCGGGCGGTGACATCCTCGCCGGCCTCCTCGCCCACGGCAGCCCGACGCTTCCACGCCGAGGTCAGCAGGCTGTTGCTGCAGTTGACGGCAGTGCGGATAAACCACGCCTTTTCGTGGCCCTCGTCGGCAAACCGCGGCGCAAAGCGTATGTACCGGCAGAACACCTCCTGCAGCACATCCTCGGCGTCGGCGGCGTTGAGGGTGCGCACAAAGGCCAGACGGTATATCATGTTTCTATGCTTGCTGTACATTTTTTCCACCAGCTCCGGGCTGACCTGCCCGGCGGCCTCGGTGGGTACGGTAAAGAAAATCACAGGTGATCACCCCTTGCATATATATAACCGCGCAGGGAAGGATTTGGTTGCGGAAAAATATAAAAATTTTTCTTCCAGACAGAAAATATTTTTGCGGAGTTTTTTCACCTCTTTTTTTGTCCCGTCAATAGGACATAATAATTATGCTTATGGTATACACTAAATGTGTTCAGATTCAGAATATCAGGTGCGTTTTATGAAAAGAATTATCGACACGGAACAACTGAACATCACCGGCTCCCACATCCGCGAGGCTCGCCTGCGGGCCGGACTGAGCCAGAAGCAGCTCTCCGACCGACTGGAGCTGATGGCGGTGTACACCTGCCGCGGCTCCATTTCCCGGATAGAGCACGGCCGCCGCGCCGTAAGCGACATCGAGCTGGACGCCATTTCCCGGGCGCTGAACGTGTCCATCGACACACTTTTCGGCCGGGAGGCCAAGGGCAATGCCCCTGACAGAAAGCCGAGATGACGGCTTTCTGAGCAAATCCGCGTATTTGCGCGTAAATAATAGTATAAAGCCCGCCGGGTCATTCGGCGGGCTTTAATCTTTGAATTCAACTATGTCGTTGGGCGTGCAGCCGATTATGCGGCAGAGCTTTTCCATGGTCAGCAGGGTTATATTTTTGTTCTTCTTCAGCGCGTCAAGTGTTTTGTTGTCGATGCCGCTCACAAGCAGCCGATACTGGGACACGCCCTTCCGCTTCATGGTCTCCCACAGCGGGTCGTAACTGATTATTGCTCTCACCCTTTCCACATTTGCCTAAAAACAGCCCCCGGATGAAGCATCCGGGGGCTGAAATTACGCAGCTATATTCTCTGAGCAGAAATTAGGCAAGCTCAGCGAAGTACTTGATGGTGCGGACCATCTGAGAGGTGTAGCTGTTCTCGTTGTCGTACCAGGAAACGACCTGAACCTGATAGGTGTCGTCGTCGATCTTGGCGACCATGGTCTGGGTGGCATCGAAGATGGAGCCATAGGTGGAACCGATGATGTCAGAGGAGACGATCTGATCGGTGTTGTAGCCGAAGGAGGGGGAAGCAGCGGCCTTCATGGCAGCGTTGATGCCCTCAACGGTAACATCGGAACCCTTGACAACAGCGACAAGGATGGTGGTGGAACCGGTGATGGTGGGAACGCGCTGAGCAGAGCCGATGAGCTTGCCGTTCAGCTCGGGGATAACCAGGCCGATAGCCTTGGCAGCACCAGTGCTGTTGGGAACGATGTTGGCAGCGCCGGCACGGGCACGACGGAGGTCGCCCTTGCGGTGAGGACCATCGAGGATCATCTGATCACCGGTGTAAGCGTGAACGGTGGTCATGATGCCGCTCTGGATGGCAGCGTAATCGTTCAGAGCCTTAGCCATGGGGGCGAGGCAGTTGGTGGTGCAGGAAGCAGCGGAGATGATGGTGTCATCAGCCTTCAGGATGTTCTGGTTGACGCCGAAAACGACGGTGGGCAGATCGTTGCCTGCGGGAGCAGAGATAACGACCTTCTTAGCGCCGGCATTGATGTGAGCCTGGCTCTTTTCCTTGGAAGCGAAGAAACCGGTGCACTCCAGAACGACGTCAACGCCGATCTTGGCCCAGGGCAGGTTGGCGGGATCCTTCTCAGCGAGGATCTCGATCTTGGTGCCGTCAACAGAGATGGGGGTGTTGTCAGCCTCGACCTCGTGGTTGTAGCGGCCCTGAGCGGAGTCATACTTCAGCAGGTGAGCGAGCATCTTGGGGCTGGTCAGATCGTTGATAGCAACAACCTCATAACCCTCTGCGCCGAACATCTGACGGAAAGCCAGACGGCCGATTCTGCCGAAACCGTTAATTGCAACTCTGGTAGCCATAATGAATTTTCCTCCTGTTATTTTGGAATCTTTGGGTTCGTATGATATTTTAGCCTTTTTGCGGTCGTTTTACAAGAGTTTGTTAGATAATTAACCACCGCCGGGCAAAAATCCTTGTTGTGACCAATTTAGATGAAAACAAACGCTGTGATTTGGTTATAGTGCTCACGGTTCAGCGGGTGTTATTCTTCGTAATACCCGTCGTCATCGTCGTCATCGTAATAATCGTCGTCGTCATACTCGTCGTACTCGTCATCGTACTCGTCGTCATATTCGTCGTCGTACTCATCCTCGTACTCGTCATCATATTCATCTTCGTACTCGTCCTCATACTCGTACTCTTCGTAGTCGTAATCGTCCTCGTACTCCTCATATTCCTCGTCGTACTCGTCCTCATACTCGTCGTAGTACTCTTCCTCGTAGCGAGGCTGAGGTCTTGCGCGGCGGGGATCCCGCCGTCTGTATTCCTCCAGCTCGGCCAGCCGGTCGGTCAGAGTGCCGTCGTGGCGGCCGGAGCCGAGGGTGACAGTGCGGGTGGGCGGCGGCGCGGGATACTCGCGCTCGTCGGAATGGTCGTCGGCATCGTCCAGAACGCTGATGACGGCCTCGTCCTCGGGCACATCCATTTCCACCTCCGCGGGCGGGATGCCGGAGGGAGCCTCGGGCACGCTCTCCACCGAGCGCTGGATCTGCTCGGTGAGCTGCTCGATGTCGCCGTTCATGTCCTCGGCGGCCAGAGAAGCGGCCAGCACCGCGGACATCGCGGCTTCCTCGTCGCTCACGTTGACCGTGGGCGGCGGAGGCGGCGGCAGCTCTTCGCTCTGCATATTCAGGGCGCTTTCGCCGGACAGCATCTGGTCACGGAAGGAGTCCAGACCGCCGTATTTCTTTCTTGTGTTGATGGAAGGGCCGCCGTAGGAGCGAACCTCGAAGGAGTCGGGCATTCTCATGCCGCCGCGGTTGGGACGGCCGTGTCTGGGAGCGCGCTGGCTGTCCACCTGCCGCTGGATGTCAACGGTCTGGGGGGCAGCGCCCATGCCCATCTGGTCGTTCATGGCGTTCTGCTGACGCATCATGGTCTGCTGCATCATGTTCTGCTGCATCTGCTGCTGCATCATCTGCTGCTGGTACATATTCTGCTGCATCTGCTGCATATTCTGCTGGTGCATCATCTGCTGGCGGTAGAGATTCTGCTGCATCTGCTGCTGGCGCATCATGTTCTGCTGCTGCATCATCTGCTGCTGATACATATTCTGCTGCATGGCGCGCTGCTGCATCATCTGCTGCTGGTACATCTGCTGCTGCATCTGACGCTGCTGAGCCATTTCCTGCTCAGCCTCACGGCGCTGCTTTCTGCCGAAGGCCATTTCTTCTTCCTCCTCCCGTTGCTGGATGGAAAGATTGATGAGCATCACCAGGGCAAATGCGCCGATGGCGATGTCGCCGTAATCAGGGGCAAGGCCGTAGCTCTCCGCGATATCCGCGTAGGTCTCGGCAAAGGCGCCCTCCTGAGCGTTCTTGCCGTAGAGCATAAGTACAAGGCGGGATATTCCGGAGGCCAGAGCCAGCATGGCGGTAAGGCCGCCGTATACCGAGGTCCACTTGGCGGAGGCTCCGCCGACGCCGGCAAGGAACTTGCCCAGCGAGACCATGAAAAGAGTCATGCTTATGAGCATCACCATCTCTACCGAGCGCTCGGCGATGCTGGCGTGGGAGGTCATTTCAAGAAAGGTGAGCACAAGGCGCATTCCCACCCACAGCACCGGCATTATCATGAGCATCGGAGTGCTTTCCAGCATATTCCGGCCGGTGAAGAAGCCGATGGATACGATGAGCAGCGCAAGGGCGGCGCCGATGCCCACGCCCATGCACACCTGCCACACGATATCCGGGATGCCGCTGGATTCCATCGCGGCCAGCTCCGCCTCGGGGCCGACCTCGATGACCGGCTCGGTGTCCTTGCCCATGTTCATCAGGGCGGTCACCTGAGTGTAGCCGATGGCGCCGGCTGCGATGATGCCGAAGATGCCCATCGGGATGAACCGGCGGTCGCCGCTGAATTCCGGGAACTTGCGGTTCATGCCTCCGGTCAGGGCGATGATGAAGGCGAACAGCACAAGGGCGCCGGGAAGCAGGAAGGAAGCCGAAAGGGATTCCACTATGCCCGGACGGGCATAAGGCTCCACTCCTTCAGCCAGCCGTCCGTCGGCGGTGTTCAGCAGAGTATCGAGAAGATGACAACAAGCCAGCACGACCGCAAGGATCGTCCCGACTATTGTCGCGGCATTGGATTTTTGCAATGTCATTTATTGAGACCCTCCTCTCGGGAACGGGCTTTATGTTGGTGGAAAAGACGCATTTTCACACTTCTTCTCAATCTATAATTGTATATTAACAATCACTTTATGTCAATGATAAATTATCAGTGGCGCTGGTCGGTGTTGTAAAAGGTTTCGCAGAATCGGCCGGAAAAGGCCTCCGGCTCTCCGGCGATGTCCAGATGGGAAAGGTCGCCGAAGCGGCTGCACCGGAAGGCAGCGATGCCCTCTTCCCTCTCCTCGGTGTTGAGAACTGTCACGCCCGTGGGCAGGGCGATAAAGCCGTGCCACAGCGCGAAAGGCGAAATGCCCAGCAGATGGCCGAGGATTACGCACTCCACGCCGAAGTGGCAGAAGAGCATGAGGCTGTCCTCGTTTGCCTTCTCCACCCGGTACACCATGCCCTCCCGGCGGTAGCCGTGGGAGGCGAGGATGGCGTCGATGCCCTCGTTGACCGCCTGAATCTTGCCGGCGGTGTCCGAGGCGGTGAAATATTCGCTGGTCAGCCACTTCTCCCGGTCGAACAGCTCGGGATGGGCGTTCCAGTAGGCAGGCATGGTATCCCACGCCACATTGCGGATCTGGCCGGTGACCGGGTCGGGCACCTTCGCGTCAAACTCCCGCAGCCACGGCATTACCTCCGCCTCCACGGGCTGACCACGGCGGGCGCTCATGCGGCGCAGAGTCTCGGCGGAGGTGTCCTTTGCCCGTCCCAGAGGCGAGCAGTAGCAGACGGCGTCGATGTGCTCCAGCCGGCCGGCGAGAAGCTCCGCCTCCCGCCATCCCTTTTCGGTAAGGGAGTCGATAGAATAATCCAGATCCGCATGGCGGACGATGTATAATTTCATTGGGATCACCTTTTTGTTGACAGATTGTCGGTTTATATCAGTTTTGTGGGTCTATTA